>CAKZQX010001097.1 GCA_937141995.1 uncultured Chloroflexaceae bacterium
TCCGCCCTGCCGGAGGCGGAACTATCTTCCGGGTCAGTGACCGCGTAACTCCTGTTAATGACAGGTGACACCATTCCCATTGCCGTGACTGATCAGCCGGTGGCGTTCGGAAAGCAGGCGCGCGGCAAGCGCCCGAATAAAGGGGAACTCGTCACCCCAACTTGTATTAAAATCAACATCCTGCCAGAACTCAGCCATGGCGCGATGACCCGTACGCTCATACGCCAGCGCCTGTGAAAGCATTTCAAGCCGGTCCAGCGCCTTAACCAGCCGCGCCTCAGGGCTGCTGCCCTCGGCATACTCGGTCCACAACGCCAGATACTCCTCGGCCTGAGGCAATCCCTCGAACATCTCACAGAGCGCTCGCCGTTCCGCTTCCTGCTTGACAGTTGCCCCGAACAGGCGACGAGCCGAGGCGGGCAGATCCCCGATCAACGCCTCAGCCATATCATGCAACAGCGCAATCGCCAGTAACCGCCCACGATCCAGATCCGGGTGCTGATCCCCCACAACCAGCGCCAGCGCCGCAACACTGAAGGTGTGCTCCGCGATACTCTCGACATTGGTCAACCCACGCTGCAACCAGCCGGTCCGCGGAAGATTCTTAAGGGTCAGCATCCGTGCATGAAGGTCTAAAATTGTCGCCGCTCGTTGATCGTTCATGGTCCACCTCGCTTGATGTATATCTCAAGGTATGAAGGGAATAGTTCACCGACGAAACACCATCCTGATGGACAGCATTTCGCCAAATAGAGTATAAAGTACTAAACCCAGACGAGTTACGCAGTAAATGTTCAAATCAGGATGTAATCGCATAATGGGCGGTCCGCATCTGCGACAGCATAGTACGTTTTTGTCTTTGTCCGGACCATGTGGCATGTTGTGCCACATGGTCCGGACAAAGACAATCCCATTCCGCCCTACCGGAGGCGCATCGGGCCATGTGTCCCGGCAGACGCCTGGGTTGGAACCGACCACGTAACTCGTGTCAAATTATATGACAGGAGTTACGTGGTTGCTCACCCAAAACGAATTTCGCCTCCGGCAGGGCGGAAGGAGCCCTTTTAGTGTCCAAAAAATTTGCACAAAGTACGAATTTTTTGGACACTAAACTAAAAACGTACCATGCTGCCGCAGGCGAAGCCAGCCTTTATCGGATGCAAACGCCCAGTTTGATCGCCCACCGCGTAAGTCGTGTTATATGAGTCTGCTGTGATACTCAGTTATGAGCAGAGAAGAAATCAGCCTACTCCTGCCGTCGCCCCCTACGCATTGACGTAGTAAAGCCTGGAGCAGCATTATCGCATGCGGTGCGCCGAACGTCAATACTTTCTGGTACAATTGCAAGAAAACTCAACTGACCCGCGTTACGCAGTCGCTGACCCGACAGGAAACTCCGCCTCCGGCAGGGCGGAAGAAGCCAGCTTGTGAAAAGCTAAAAACGTACCATGCTGCCACAGGCGAAGATGGTCGTTGTGGGAGTATGTATCTGATTTGTACGCCCACTGCGTAAGTCCTATCAGTTGAATTGGTTGTTATCTCTATTTAGGGAGCGTCTGTGTGCATATTTTGTTAAACGGCACCTTCTGGGCTCAGCCCCTCGTTGGCAGCGGTCAGTACCTGCATGGTCTGGTCCGCCGGCTACCACGTATTGCTCCACACCACCGTTATACGCTGCTGTTGCCCGCCACCCATCCACCCGGACCGCCTCCACCGCCGGGGGTGACAACGCTGACGCTGCGTACACCGTTCGATGGACGCGACAAAAACCTGGCAAAACTCTGGTTTGAGCAGGTGAGTATTCCCCAGGTTGCGCGACTACTCGCCGGCCAGCGCGACACCATCTTGCACGTACCTTACTTTGCCCCACCGCTGCGCTGTAGCGTACCCGTTATCACAACGGTTGGCGATATTATTCCGCTACTGCTACCGGAATACCGGGGTGGTCCGCATGTCCGCGCATACATGGCACTGGCATCGCGCGCGCTCCGGCATACATCCCACATTCTGACTTTTTCCGAGCGCAGTCGCTGGGATATCGCCGCCTACTTCAACATCTCGGTGCAGCGGATTACCTCCATCCTGCTCGCCGCCGACGAGCGCTACACCCCCCAGGATCGCGCCGCTGCCGCCGCAGAGGTTGCTGCGCGCTACGATCTGCACGCGCCATTCGTCTACTATGTAGGGGGACTGGATGCACGCAAGAATGTTGACGTGCTCATACGCGCCTGCGCCCTGCTACGCCAGGAGCAATCCTGGGACCGGCAGCCATTCACCCTGGCAATTGCCGGGCGTCCGCTGGGCAGCAATCCGCATCTCTTTCCCGACCTGGATCGCATTATCGCAGAGACTGGAACAGGCGACTGTGTGCGGCGCATCGAGGTACCGCACGCCGATGGGCCGTTGCTCTACCAGGCATGCACTATGTTTGCCTTTCCCAGTCGCTACGAGGGGTTTGGCCTGCCGCCCCTGGAAGCCATGGCCTGCGGCGCGCCGGTTGTGGTGAGCAATGCCGGCAGCCTGCCCGAAGTTGTTGGAGAAGCGGCACTGGCCGTTCCGCCCGATGATGTGGCGGGTTGGGCCAGTGCGCTGGATCGCCTGCTGGGGAATGCAGCACTCCGGGACGAACTGCGCACCCAAGGCCTGCAACAAGCAAGTCGTTTTTCGTGGCAACGCGTAGCGGAAGAAACAGTACAAAGGTATGAGCATGTGCTGTAACGTTTCTACAACATATGGCGTATACTAAGTACAACAGAAATAGGGCATGTACCACTTCACCGTAAGGAGGTTTTTGTGACGGCCGAAGACCCATTCACCACCTGCCCGACCTGCCATAACAACGAGTATATCGAATGTCCCGAGTGCCAGGGCGAGCGTATTGTCCACTGTCTGCTCTGTAATGGGACCGGCAAGAACCGCGAGACCGGCGCGCGCTGCCTGCAATGCGGCGGTGACGGCAAAACCCGCTGCCTACGCTGCAATGGTGTGGGGGAAATTCGCTGCCCCGACTGTCGGAGTGCGCGGGTTCTGGGAGCATGAAATCGGGTGTATTTACACATCGGGAAGAGAGCATGCTGATCAGTGATCTGCGCCCCGATGATGCGCCGACCATCGAGCAAGCTGCCGCGCTACTGGTCGCAGGCTTCCGCCGGCACTGGCCGCACGCCTGGCCGAACCATGCAACGGCGCTGGCGGAGGTACATGCCGCCCTCGAACCGGACAAGGTTTGCCGCATTGCCCATGATCCCACCGGCACACTCCTGGGATGGATTGCCGGCAATCCGCAGTATGCCGGGCATGTCTGGGAATTGCACCCGCTGGTCGTCCGTCCCGAGCATCAGGGACACGGCATTGGTCGTGCGCTGGTGCGTGATCTGGAGGCACAGGTCAGCGCACGCGGCGGGATCACAATCATGCTTGGCAGCGACGACGAAGATCAGATGACTTCGCTCGGCGGAATTGACCTCTATTCGGATGTGTTTACACACCTGACCACGATCCGCAACCTGCGGGGACATCCTTACGATTTTTACCAGAAGTGTGGGTTTGTGATTGTCGGTGTTATTCCGGATGCAAACGGACCCGGCAAGCCGGACATCTTAATGGCGAAGCGGGTCAGCCAATAAATAACAGGAGTTACACAGTGGGTACGCAAATTGAACATTTGCCCAGGTGGACGCCCGCTTCGCCTCCGGCAGGGTGGAAGAAACCATCCTTTTTCACACCCATGTTTGCACAATGTGCAAACATGGGTGTGAACAAGAAAAACAGTCCCATGCTGCCGCAGGCGAAGCCGGCTTCTATCGGGTGAAACGCCCGGTTTGCATGCCCACCGCATAACTCCTGTAAATAACAGGAGTTACGCGGTCACTGAACCGAAAGGGAATGTCGCCTCCGGCAGGGCGGAAGACTCCCATGCTTTTTCACGAACATGTGGCTCAAGGAGCCACATGTTCGTGAAAAAGATAAAACAAATACCATGCTGCCGCAGGCGAAGCCGGCATTTGGGTCTGGCACCAGACCGGAATTGTCTGCACCGCGTAAGTCCTGTAAATAATGAGCGGCGACCGGGAATTCCCGGTCGCCGCTTCTCGCTTCTCTTGTTCAGCATCGGCAAAGCATTCCGCGCTACCGTGCGTTATATCATACTATCAAACCCCGGCTACTTCTTCTCAATATCACCCTTGATAAAATTCGCCTTGATCAGGTCGCGGTTCATACGGGCGATAAAGTCCATACTGATCTCTTTCGGACAGACCGCCGAGCACTCGCCGATATTCGTGCAGCCACCGAAGCCTTCTTCGTCCATCTGATGCACCATATACAGCACCCGATCATAGCGTTCGGGCTGCCCCTGTGGCAGCAGACCCAGATGCCCCACCTTCGCCGCCGTGAAAAGCATCGCCGACCCGTTCGGGCAGGCCGCCACACATGCGCCACACCCGATACAGGCCGCACCGTCCATCGACATATCGGCATTGTCTTTCGCAATCGGGAGCGTATTGGCATCCGGTACACCGCCGGTGGAGACAGAAATGTACCCGCCCGACTGGATGATCCGGTCAAACGAAGTCCGGTCCACAACCAGGTCTTTGATCACCGGAAACGCTGTGGCACGCCAGGGCTCAATGGTGATGGTATCGACATGCTTAAAGCTGCGCATATGCAACTGGCAGGTTGTCGTCTGCTCCGGCCCATGGGCAATCCCGTTGATCACCAGACCACACATACCGCAAATACCCTCGCGGCAGTCATGGTCAAAGGCAATTGGATCATCGCCCTTCGTGATCAGTTCCTCATTCAGAATATCCAGCATCTCCAGGAAGGACATATCCGGGCTGACATCGTCAAGCTTGTAATTGACGAAACGGCCCCACTCCTTCGGGCTCTTCTGCCGCCAGATGCGTAAGGTGAATTTCATAATCTATCACTCCATATCGTCACCGCGAACAGGGAACGCCGCCATCGCACCGCTCCCGATCCTTGGAGGTGCTACTACTTGTAACTGCGCTGCGTCGGGTGAACATACTCAAACGACAGTTGTTCCTTGTTGAGAATCGGCTTGTTGCCAACCCCGTTAAACTGCCAGGCCGCCACATAGCTAAAGTTCGCATCATCGCGGAGCGCCTCGCCTTCAGGGGTCTGGCTCTCTTCGCGGAAATGCCCACCACAGGACTCGTTGCGGTGCAGGGCATCGGTACACATCAACTCGGCCAGTTCCATAAAGTCGGCCACGCGCCCGGCCTTTTCGAGCGACTGGTTCAGATTCTCGTTCTGGCCCGGCACATTGACATTTTCCCAGAACTCGGCCCGGATCTCAGGAATGCGCTGCAACGCCTTCTTCAGTCCATCCGCGCTACGGGACATACCACAATATTCCCACACCACCTTGCCCAACTCGCGGTGGAAGGAGTCAACCGTACGCTTGCCATTGATCGAGAGCAACTGGGTCATCCGGTCAGCGACTTCCGCCTCAACCTCGCGGCAGACCGGATTATCGGTGCTGACCTTATCAAAGCCGCCCTGGGCCAGATAGTTGCCAATGGTATAGGGCAAGACAAAATAGCCGTCGGCCAGACCCTGCATGAGCGCGCTGGCCCCCAGGCGGTTCGCGCCATGGTCCGAAAAGTTGGCCTCACCAATCACAAACAGACCGGGAATAGTACTCTGCAGTTCATAGTCTACCCACAAGCCACCCATCGTGTAATGGATCGCCGGGTAGATGCGCATCGGCACTTCGTAGGGATTCTCGGCGGTGATCCGCTCGTACATATCAAACAGGTTGCCATAGCGCTGGCGGATGACATTCGCACCCAGCCGATTGATTGCATCGGCAAAGTCGAGGTAGACCCCGAGGCCGCTCGGACCGACGCCCCGGCCCTCGTCACAGACCTGCTTGGCATTACGCGAAGCCACGTCACGCGGTACCAGATTACCAAAACTGGGATAGCGCTCTTCCAGATAGTACTCCCGCTCGTTTTCGGGGATCTGGTGCGGCGGACGGGTATCACCGGCCTGCTTCGGCACCCAGATGCGCCCATCGTTCCGCAGCGACTCACTCATCAGCGTCAGCTTCGACTGATGCTCACCCGTGACCGGAATACAGGTCGGGTGGATCTGCGTGAAGCAGGGGTTGGCAAAGAACGCGCCCCGCCGGTGTGAGCGCCAGATCGCCGTCGTGTTGCAGCCCTTGGCATTGGTAGACAGGTAGAAGACATTGCCATACCCGCCGGTGCCCAGCACCACCGCATCGGCGACATGCGACTCAATCTTGCCATTGACCATATCGCGCGTCACAATCCCACGGGCGCGCCCGTTGATTATAACCAGATCAAGCATTTCAGAGCGGGTGAACATCTTCACCTTCCCCGCCGCGATCTGGCGTTCGAGCGCCTGATACGCGCCCAGCAAGAGTTGCTGCCCCGTCTGACCACGCGCATAGAAGGTGCGCGAAACCTGCGCGCCGCCGAAGGAGCGGTTGTCAAGCAACCCGCCATAATCGCGGGCAAAGGGAACACCCTGCGCCACACACTGGTCGATAATGTTCACGCTGACCTGGGACAGGCGGTAGACATTCGATTCGCGGGAGCGGAAGTCGCCCCCCTTCACCGTGTCATAGAAAAGGCGATAAATGCTATCACCATCATTCTGATAATTCTTGGCCGCGTTAATGCCGCCCTGGGCCGCGATACTATGGGCACGGCGGGGGCTATCCTGATAGCAGAAGCAGAGGACGTTATACCCAAGCTCGGCCAGGGTCGCCGCCGCCGAACCGCCGGCAAGCCCCGAGCCGACCACGATAATGGTATATTTCCGCTTATTGGCCGGATTAACCAGCTTCATATTAAAGCGATGCTGATCCCAGCGCTGCTCAATCGGCCCCGAGGGAGCCCGTGATTCGAGGGTAACATTCCGAAACTCTGTTGTCGTTCGGGGCTCAGCCCTGGTGGTTGTCTCAGACATAATAGTATCTCTCCATCACTACGCAATAATATATTCATCAGCACGGTCGGTTGGAAACGCTACATGCCCAGTGTGGTGGTTGTTTCCGGAGCAACAACGCCAACCAGCACCGCCAGTGGAAACGAAATATTCCCGATAATCACAATCGCTGTGAAAACCAGGGCCACCAGACGCCAGAAGTTCGTCAGCCCCGAGTTATTCCATCCGATAGTCTGGAACATACTCCACACACCATGAAACAGGTGCAGGCCCAACGCACCCATCGCCACAATATAAATGAGCGAAACCCACCAGACACTGAACCCGGCGACCACATTGTGGTACACATCACCGTGAATAAAGTTATTATGCAGGGTTCCCGTCGTAAAGTGCAGAATATGATAGACAATAAACAGCCCGACAATGACCCCACCCCAGCGCATGGTGCGCGAGGCATACACATACAACGGTTGCGCGCGGTTGTTCTCTTTGTACCCACTGGGGCGACTGGTCCGCGCCTGATTGGTCAGAGCGGCCGCGGCCCAGATATGCAGGGCGACAGCACCAAAGATGACAATCCGGGCAATCCAGAGCAACGTACGTTCGGGAAACAGCGGATACCCCACAGTGCGCAGAAACTCACCATAGACGTTGTAGTCGTGCGCACCAATGTACATTTTGAGATTGCCGATCATGTGAATAAACACAAATCCGACCCAGATAAACCCGGTTACGGCCATAATAGCCTTCTTGCCGATTGTAGACCGGTAGATGGACAACGCTCCTACCATGAGACTCTCCTTTCGCAGTATTCCGTGTATGGAATACTGGAACAGCTATACCATTGCTTCAACCTGGCCTGAATTATGAATGAAAAGATATTTTGATTGATTATCATGCATATAGCGATGCAAAACACCTCACCTGTTGCAATCAATTACTACGACCTACGAAATAGTGTCAAATAGTTATTATGGGGAAATATTCAGGGATATTCTGAGCAACGTGCCAGTCCACGCAACCAGCCTGTTTGTCCAGCGCCACACGCCGGAAGCAGCATCCGCATGCGAGGGTTAAAAGAACACCCGAGTCAGCTTTGCCGGCGTTACAACGCACTCCAGCCGCTCAGGAGAGAGCCAGGACGGGGCGGGCACACAAGACCTTAAAGAGCCGTTTCTAGTTTCATATGCAACTGTGTGTCGTATATTCACTATTATAGCCGAAAGTGACAGCCTTGTCTATCCGGGAGGGCTGTGCAATTCTAGGCAAAGATACGAACGAAAGCTGTTCTTTGGGAAAATCGGTACAATGAATTTTCGTGATATACAAGCCCTGTATAAGTAGTATACGCTGGTTTCGGCCCACCAGCAGTTCGATCTTAGAGATCCGGTTTGTTTAGAAAAGATAACCGTTTTATATTTGTTCTTTACTCAATAATTGAGAAACAGAATGGATCACGTTTGAAAATAGAGGGTGTGTCCTTCGGGGGCAGGTGCTTGGGAGGGGTGCTGCACGCCTGACAAATATTCCACAACCAGGCAAAGAGCGGCGCGTCGTATCGACGCGCCGCCCTAATAAGAACCGAAAACTGAGAACCGAGAACCGAGAACCGAGAACCGAGAACCGAGAACCGAGAACTGTGATATCAATTTGCCGTCAAAACAGCAATGAACCGGAATGCAGGCACGAAGCGCAGAGCAGCACATCCCCGTTCACCATCGCTGCGTCCTCTGTGGCTGTGACAACAAATCGGTATTAGAGACTGTCTGAAAAGCTGATGCGCGGCGGTCCCACGGCATGCGGGGTGCCCTGCGACACCGGACAGCGCCCCCGGAGTCCC
>CAKZQX010001098.1 GCA_937141995.1 uncultured Chloroflexaceae bacterium
CAGGACGGGGGGCCGGGCCAACATCCCCATGACCAACCCTTTCCAGACAGTCTCTCACAAATTGTTGCTCTCCAAGCAAGGATTCGTAAAAAAGAAAGTCTCGTTTTGCCCTGCCGGAGGCGATGGCCCACCGCCCGACCGAAGAACCTGATCCTGTGCGTGCCAACCCCGACAGTTCTGGTAACATCACGGTAACTGGCCCACGGTACACTGCATACGAGTTTCAACGGATGAACTCCAGGCTACAGGTTAGGTTGCAGTCTCCTGTTTCCGTCGCCGCTCACTGTAACCGACGAGGAAAGATTATGAGTGCTCGCAGAGTTGAGTCCTTTTTACTGCGGTTGGTGGTCGAAGATGATGGGTCCATTGATCCGACGCAGTGGCATGGTCGCATTCAACATGTTGCCACCGGGAGCTCGCAGTCCGTCGAGCAGCTTCAGGATGTGGTTGCCTTTATTCGGTCGCATCTCGGCGCGGTTGAGATTACGTCAGTCACATCGACAACATCGGCACCGTTTTATACCGATTCATCCTCACCGCCGCGCAAGCTTTCGTAGAGCGCCACGGTTTCCGGCAATGGCTCCACACCCAACTCTGAGCGGAGTGCAGCGGTGCAGCGACTGTACAGACGCAAGGCAGTGCTGCGCTCCCCCAGATGCATATGGGCGCGCATCAGAAGTTGATAGGCTTCTTCCTGGGCATGGTCATACTCAACAACGCGCCAGGCCAAGCCGATGGCGTCGTGCGCCATTCCTTCTGCCAGCAGCAGCGTGCCCAGACGCAGGGCGGCTTTGTTGAACAGTAGCGCCAGCCGTTCCCGCTCAACCACCGACCAGTCTTCGTAGAGACTATCGGGCAGGAAGATCCCGCCATAGAGCGTAATTGCCGCGCGGTAGGCTTCCATGGCCTGCTGCGATTGATTGGTATGTTCAGCCACCTGGCCCCGCGCGACGGCGGCAGCAAAGGCGGCCGAGTCAAGCTGGTGATCGCTCTCAATATTGAAGCCGTAGGTGTCACCCTGTTGCAGGATGTAGTAGGCGGGCGCACCTTCCGGCCGCTCCGGCTCCAGCGCTTTCGTCAACCGACTCAGCGTCACCCGCAGGTTATTTGCCGCCGCCTCCGTATCCAACCCCGGCCAGAGCATATCCATAATACGTTCACGCGAGAGCATCCGTCCATACTCCACCAGCAGCAGTTGCAGCAGTTGGCGCGCCTTGATACTGCGCCAGTCCCGGTCGCGGACTTCTTCCTCCCCCCGCCAGACATGGAATGAACCCATCGTCCGCACCCGCAACTGATACGACGGGCGGTAGACCAGATGCTCCAGCGCGTGTTCGGCGGCACTGCGTACCTGTGCATTCCGATCCTTGAGCAGGCTACGCAGCGACGAGTAGGCCGTGGCGGCTCCCAGGTCGCCCAGCAGGGTTGCCACACGGGCCCGCGTCGTGGGCGAATTATCTTTCAATAGCCCGATCAGCAGCGTTGTCGCCTGATCGGCCAGTTGCCGCCGCAGCACGCCGGCCGCGGCTGTGGGCGCCAGTCCGGAACGGAGCGCATCCGCAACCACCATCTGCAGGGCATCCGCCGGCAGAAACGGCAAGAAGGCGATATCGTGCATCTCGGCCAGTTCCCAGCCGGCCTGGAGCGCCGCAACACCGGTTTCAACATCGCCGGTATAGTGGGCCAGCACCCGCCGGTAGAGCTGCGCAACCACCAGGAAGAGACCATCCCCGCGTTCTTCCATCTGCCGGGTCAGTTCCTGCGCCAGCATGGTCGCCCGCGCCACCTCCCCGCCTTCGCCCAATGCAAGCAGCAGGAGCAGTCGCACCCAGAAACTATGAGCCACACGCTCAGTATCATCCAGGCAGCGCAGGGCATCGAGGGCCGCGGCGGCGGCGGCCTGCGCCTGACCTGTGCGCAGCAGCGCGTAGGCTTCCAGGGCGGTAACGCGCGCCAGCAGCGTACTGGTCCCCGCACGATGGGCAACCGTTCGGGCCTGGGCCATGTAGGTGGCGGCCTCTTCAAAGCGATCCTGTTCCAGCAGGAGCAGCGCAACCAGGGCCGCGCCGGCCCCAATCGAGCCATCATTGTAGTAGTTGCTCAACTGGGTATGGGCCGCCAGCGCCAGTTCCGTCGCCTCGATGCCGTGACCCTGCTGATAGAGCGCCAGGGCACGCTGACGCAGCAGATTCTGGCGCATACGGTCATCCCGGTCGATATGCGGGACGGAGAGTGCCTCGTCTACGGTTGACAGGGCGGCCGCCGGGTGGCCCTGCTGAATTGAGATATCGGAGACAATCAGGGCCAGCAGCCAATGCCAGAACGGGCTGCGCGGATGATTGGCGGCATGCCGGGCCACGCGCAGCGCGGCATTATAGCGCCCGGAGTTGTAGAGCAGCGCCACCACACTGACCAGAGCCGTACCACGCGCCCAGGCATCACGGGCATGATTTGCGGCACGCACCGCGCGAATACAGACCGCGGCAAAATCGTCCGGGCGATCCTCCCAGAAGAGCAGCGCCGCCAGATCGCTCAACGCGCGAAGTTCCCGCTGTGGTCGATCCTGGGCCTGATAGAGTTCAGCAGCCTCACTGATGGCGCGGGCGGCCTGTTCGGGTGCGCGTACACACTGGCTCCAGCCCCACATGTGCAGCAGTTCCGGATCGATGGCACGCATGGCATCGGGCAGTTGCTCGATCCAGCCGCGGATGCTGTCGCGTTGAGGCGTATCGATCAGCGGCCAGGCCTGCTCCCGAAGCGCGCGGGCAACCTCGCGGATTTCGCCGGCGGTGGTGTAGTGCTGGAGGGCCGCCTCCAGGTTGCCCCGGCGCTCCTGGGCGCGCCCAAAGCGGCGCTGGAATGCAGCCCAGGCATCGGCATCCAGCACACTCTGCGCGTGGCGCAGCAGCAATTCCCGCCAGAGCGGGTGGAACCGCAGCAGCGATCCCTCTTCGTTGAGCGCAACCAGGGGCAACCCCATCTGCTGTGCGCGGGCAATCAGACCGGGAACATTATGCTGTGCCAGCACTTCCGTCAGCAAGGCGGTATCAAACTGCGCGGGGAGGGCGGTCAGGGCCAGGAAATCGAGTAGATCCTTCGGCAGATCGGCCAGCACCTCCGAGGCCAGGTAATCAAACAGGCCCAACCGCTGCTGGCTAACCTCCAGCGAACGCAGAAAACTGGCGCGCTGGTTGGGAGCCTGCCGCGACAGGGCGCGCACTGCCAGTTGCACACTCAAGGCCCAACCCTCGGTGTGAGTTAGCAGCAGATCCAGTTCCGCATCCGTCAGTGCGACATTGTTGCGCTCCAGCAGATCGCGTGCCTCGTCAACCGTCAGCGAGAGGTCATGCTGGCTAACTTCAACCAGGGCTTCCTCGGCGCGCAGGCGGGGGATCGGCGCAATATTGATGGGACGGCGCGAGGCCATCACAATATGCAGCGTTGGCGGGGCGGCACGTAGCAGGTAGCCGATCAGTTGCCCGGTGATCGGCCCATCGATAATCAAGTGGAGATCATCCAGGAAAAGAAAGGTCGGACGCGCCAACTTCGCCTGGAGATCGCTACAGAGCGCGCCCGCTACCAACGGCCAGTCACGCTGGAGATCGGCGACGCTATGGAGGATACGCCAGGCCTGCTCACCGACATTGGGAAAGTGCATCTGGAAGGCGCGCACCAGGTAGGCCAGTTGTAACGCCGGATCACGATCGCCCTCATCCAGCGTAAGCCAGCAAACCGGCACACTGGTATGGCTTAACGCGCCGGCCCACTGCGCCAGGACCGTGGTTTTGCCAAAGCCGGCCGGGGCAACTACCAGGGTCAGCGGGCGCAACCGGGCCTCGGACAACAGTGCCTGCAGATCGGGGCGCACCAGAGTATCGCCCCGGGGCTGGGGGGGCACAAGTTTCAACGGCATCAGGGCCGGCAACAGCCGGGCCATTCTCTCTTCCGATGTGACTGGTATCATCGTTTCTTCTGTCGTAATAATGTGCGAATGGTCATAGTGATGGATGCCGGGTTCATGTTATCCATCAATCTTGCATCAATCTTGCATCAATCTTGATAGGTATCATTGTAACGCACAAAGGTACCATCGGCATAGAGTACAAAGATGGTTTTTTCAAAATTGGTACGTAATGGTGCGGTATAGGTTGGTGTAAAGAACATCTGCCCCTGCGTAAACTCCTGCCGTACACCGTACGGTTCCAGTTCAACTTCGGGCGTAAGCGGTGCGCCTAAAGCAGCGGCGACTCCGGGAATGCCGATGTATACCCGCCCAAAACCCCGCACCGGCATTATGGGATTATCCGGGTTTGGCGTTGGTGCCGGTAAAGTTGCCGCTGCTTCAGGTCCGACACTCCGATAATTCCCCGCATTGATATCAAGCAACACATAGATTGTATCGGTCGGCTCCCACCAGTACATGCTGCCGCCTTCAAAGAACTGCATTACGGCCCGTCCCGCCGTTTCCGCCGCCACCGGACAGCCGATTTTTTCCCGCACACCCACATTTTCATCGTAGAGTTTCCCAAAGCCCCCCTGGAGTAACTCCCGCGCGCAGGGCGTGGCCGTCGGTGGTGGCAATGGTGTGGCGGTTGGCGGTGGCGGCGGCACCGGGGTGTTGGTTGGGACAGGCGTCTCGGTCGGCGCACGGGTGGGCGGCGGCGGTGGCGGCACATCGGTCGGCG
>CAKZQX010001099.1 GCA_937141995.1 uncultured Chloroflexaceae bacterium
TGGAATGCCGCTGCAAAGACGCCATTCAAGATGAGATCTTCCGGTGCGCCCACATGCAGTATACCGCCGGGGGCCATCAACCAGAGCACATCCGCGCTACGCAGCGCCAGATCCAGGTCGTGCGTCGAGAGCAACAGCGCCTGCCCGGTCGTCTGCGCCAGCCGCCGCAGCAGCCGCATCAACTCAACGCGGCGCGGCAGATCAAGAAAGGCCGTCGGTTCATCCAGCAGCAGCAGGTCCGGCTCCTGCGCCAGCGCCCGGGCCAGCATCACCCGCTGGCGTTCGCCGTCGCTCAATGTATGCACGGATCGATGCGCCAGCGGGTGTGCGCCCACCGCTTCAATCGCCTGACGCACAACCGCCTCATCGTGGGGCGTCAGCCGGCCCAGCCAGTCGGTGTAGGGATGTCGTCCCAATGCCACCAGCGCATAGGCCGAGAGATTGCCCACATCAACCCGTTCGGTCAGCACCACACTCAAGCGGCGGGCCAGGTCGCGTGGCGGCAGCGTGGTGATGTCGGTACCCGCCAGCCGTACCTCCCCGGTCAGCGGCGGTTGCATCCCCGCCAGCGTGCGCATCAGCGTAGACTTGCCGACGCCATTGGGCCCCAGCAGGCAGACCAGTTCACCCGCGCGCAACTGGAGATTGAGCGACGCGGCAACCAGATGCCGGCTTGCAGACGGATCGCCCCGCCGCCCATAGCCAATCCCCAGATCGTGGGTGGTCAATACCGGCCGGCTCATGACGCAAAAGCGGCGTTTAACCGGCTGCGGCGCAGAATAATCCAGACCACCACCGGCGCGCCGATCAGCGACATCACGGCATTGAGCGGCAGAACCGTATCGCTGCCGGGCACCTGCGCAATCAGGTCGGCCCCTAGCGCCCCCAATGCACCCATCAACATCACGGCCGGCACCAGCAGGCGATGGTCGGATGTGGCAAACAGGCTGCGGCAGAAGTGCGGCACGGCAATGCCCAGGAAGGCAATCGGGCCACAGAACGCCGTCACCGCGCCCGCCAGCACTGCGGCGCTGGTAATAATCCGGAAGCGCGCCTGTCGGACCGGCAGGCCCATGCTGTGGGCATACGCCTCGCCCAGGAGCAGCGCATTGAGCGACTTGGCAAGCGTAAAGGCCAGCCCCAATCCCACCAGCACCGTCGGTGCCAGGACGCGCATCTGACTCCAGGTGACGCCGCCAAAGCTGCCGAATGTCCACGTAATGTAGGCTTGAATACGCTCGGCGATGCTGAAATAGAGCAGCAGGCTGACAATCGCGCTGGTAAGGTAGCCGATCATGAGCCCGATGATCAGCAGGGTGACACTGCTCTGCACATGGCGCGCCAGCAGCAGAACGATCAACAGCACCGCCGCCGCGCCGCCGCACGCCGCCAGCACCAGACTGACGTTGCTCAACAGCCCGGAGACCGCCAGCAGTGGTGCGCTGCCGGCCACGCCAACCGACAGCACCACCAGAGCCACACCCAGGCTTGCGCCGGAGCTAACGCCCAGCACAAAGGGATCGGCCAGCGGGTTGCGGAAGAGTGTCTGCATCTGCAGGCCGCTGACGCCCAGGGCCGCCCCGGCCAGGGTGGCGGTCAACGCCCGGGGCAGGCGAAAGTTTAGCACAATGGTAGTCCAGGTAGCCCGTTCCGGTTGCTCGCCCAGCAGAATGCGCAGCACTTCGCCGGCGGGAATTGACACCGAACCAACCACCAGACTGAGCAGAAAAACGCCCAGCAGTGCCACCGCCAGCCCCAGCAGCGTGATCAGGCGCAACTGGAGACGCGGCCAGGTCACGTCCGATGACGAGTGGATTGAAGAGGTTGTTTCAGCCATAGTGTCTCCTGTGGAGCATATGCCGTGTGGCGGGCAACAAAAAACGGCACTCCGCGTGGAGGCCGTTATCATCCGAAGGATACTGGTTGGCAGACCCTGCCAGCCATAACGTCCGGCTCCCCTTATTCCGCGAGGGTGAACACGAACCATGACAAAGGCGGGTCATCGGGCTAGGCCGACTGAAGCTCTGAGGTTATCGCACTACGCCGGCACCGGGCCAGGCGTACACCAGAGAGCAAACATCGGTATTACCGTTGCGGGACAGCGCCGGACTCTCACCGGTCTTCCCCCATTATGCGCCGCGCATCCGGGCGACAGGCGCACCTTTATCGGTTGTGCGATATTTGGTTGTGTATTGGTCAGGTCTGATTGAAGATAATACACCCTATTATGGTAATTTGCAAGCGCGCCATGCCGACATGTTCATCAGGAGACGGCAAATTCCGTATACTGGCGCAGTTCCCGAGTTCGTAACTGCATACGTCGTGTGACTCAGTACCAGCTTTTGCATCATCTTCTTGCGCTTGAAAGCAGCACCTGTTCGGCGTAAGGGTTGGGTAACTCAGTCAACATCTTGCGCGCCTCGCAACATCAACGGACCGGTCACAGTGCATGTGACCGGCCCACGTTATATCGCCTATCTTGTATGGTACAACACGATTTCTATGCCGTTGCCGTACCCTTGCCCACCGAAGGAGTCTCCGGCGATCCCTGGCGCAGCAGTTTGCGATCCAGTTTGAGCATGACCCGGATAGTTTTAAACTGGACATAGACCAGCGGCGCGATAAGCAGCAGGTAGGGCAGCGAGAATTTCGTGACCAGACCTGTTGTCACCAGACCAACATGGACGAAGAACATACCGAAGACGAAGAGGGCCACACCGGGACAGATCAGGGCATAGCTGCCGGGACTGCGACCCGAACCCTGTACGAACTCATCGTAGTAGCCCACCTGCTTCATCACCATGTACCCCAGACCACCAAACAGCAGTTGGATCGAGAGAAACGCACTGGTCAGCACAAAGAGACTGCCGGGCTCGGTATGCGAGTTGAAGGTATGGTGCAGACCGTGCGTCAGCCGGATCACCGCAATACCAACCAGGGTCAGGATCGGGATGATGATCCAGAGGCTAACACTGCTTTCCTGGTTAACTCCATGTTCAAACATGGCCCGGAAACCGAGGAGCATCTTCATCAGACCAAGCAACACCACGGCACTCAGGAAGAAGATGGCCCCAAATGCACTAATAGCAGAGGTAATCGGTTGCATGCTCATCGCTGCCGGGGCCGCCAGTCCCACGCCAACCATTGCGAACGCGAAGATTGCCAGCATCTGGCTCAAGTTATTGTTGCGCGTGCAGTCAAAACTGCCGGTTGACAGGATGCGGGTAAAGAAGGCACCAAAAATCCGCATAGAATAGATCCCGATAACCGCAAAACCCAGCAGCGAGAAGGGAAACAAATACTCAACGACAGACCAGAGATTCGGCACAAACACCGCACCCAGGATAAACAACACATTGATCGACATTGCCAGCGTGAGCGGAATAG
>CAKZQX010001100.1 GCA_937141995.1 uncultured Chloroflexaceae bacterium
TCTCCGGGATTATCTTTGCCGGGGCCAGCCAGTTTGCGCTGATCGGGCTCCTGGCTACCGGCACTCCCGCCGGGATGCTGCTGCTGACGACATTTGCGCTGAATCTGCGCCATCTGCTCTACGGGCCGCTGCTCAGTCCGTTCCTGCAGCGGGCTTCGACCGGCCGTTCGCTGCTGGTGGCCTTTGGCCTGACGGATGAAGTATTTGCGGCGGCATTTGCGCGGCTGGCCCAGAAACCCGAGGGCGAACGGGTCGCCTGGCTTGCCGGGCTGGAGGTGGGCGCGTACCTGGCCTGGCTCGCCGGGACCGCAATCGGGGCCGGCAGCGGGGATCTGCTGGTTACGCTGTTTCCGCAGATGGCCGCGGCGCTGGCCTTTGCGCTGCCGGTCCTGTTTCTGGTCTTGCTCCTGCCGCTGCTGGAGGGTGAGGTAACGGTGGCGGTGCTGGTGGCCGCCATTGTCGCCGGGCTCTTTCAATTTGCGGGCTACCCGACTCCCGGCATCCTCGCCGCCGGTCTGGCCGGGCCGCTCGCCGGGTTGCTCTGGAGGAGGTGCGCATGCAGGTAAATCTGCTCCTGCTGATTATCATTATTGGGCTGATGACCTATGGGTTGCGGGCATTGCCGCTGCTGCTGACGCTCCGCCGGCAGCGAGATGCTTCGCCCCGGATGGCCCGCCTGGACCTGATCCTGAACCTGGCGGGGCCGTCGCTCCTGGCGGGTTTGCTGGCGGTTTCGGTGGTGCCCCCGGCGGACCAACCGGCTGCCACCGGGCAGTTCCTCCACGGCATCGTGGTCCTGGGGCTGGTCGCGCTGATCTACCGACGCGTGCCCAACCTGGGTGTGGCCGTGCTGGTCGGCATCTGCGCCTACGTCCTGCTGCAGCCGTTCTTTGGCTAGGCCGACGCATCATTTCACTGCATCTCTCCGGTCGCATGTGTCGGTTCGTAGGTGCGGTTTGTAACCGCACGCCGGCCTTCACCGCGTCTCGGCGGTCGAATGTGTCGGTTCGTAGGTGCGGTTTGTAACCGCACGCCGGCCAGTCTTGCAACATTAACACTTGCAACTCGTGCTTAAAGAACATTCTGATGGTAGTAATTCTGCCAGGTGCTTTCATGTTGCGCAAAATTGTGCTAAAATAATAAAACATAGTACGCTTACTTTATAGGAGCAACTCAGATGAGCCTGATAAACGCAATCGATTTAACGGAAGATTTCAGTTCATATAACGACGCAAGTGGCACCGTAGCCAAACGTATACAACCTTTGTCAAGAATAAATATATTTGTTGGCGCAAATAATTCCGGCAAAAGTCGATTTATGCGGCTTCTCGCAGCTCAGACGGAATATAAAATATCTCTAAAAGAAATAGATCTGAGAGGAATAAATACAAATCTTTCTGCTATCATAGATAAGATGAAACAAGCATTGAAAGATGCCGGTCTGAATGCTGCTAATGATCTTGCAGATGCCGATCTTGATAGCTTGCAAAATACCTTTCCAAATTCCTTGCGTATTAATGCGGATAGTTACAAGGATATTCGTGAAAAATTTGAGAGATGGAGCAAGTTACCTGATATTACACGCACAAGATCATCCGATCATAGTAGGACGTTTCTTGATTTGGCAAACGTGACAAACCAAAAGCTTAAAGATACCATAATAGAACTGTCGAGTGAAGCCCTTAATTATCTTAACATGATTCCGGTTCACTCCGAATCGACTCAACGAAAGAGAGTATATATTCCAACCCTGCGAGGGCTTCGTCCGTTTACAGATAATATCCGAAGTGACTTTTATCTTCAGCGCACACGTGACGACTACTTTGGTGAACTTAACCAACAAAATCAACCGGATATATTTACTGGATTGTCTTTCTTTGAGCGACTTACAGAGATGCTACTCGGTGACAACCAGGACAGAAAAGCCATTGCGGGTTATCAGGAGTTTATTTCGGAAGCACTGTTTGAAGGACGTCCGATTGCTCTTATCCCAAGCCCTCGCAAAAAAGTCGTTGTCGTCAAGATTGGTACCGAGCGAGAGCAACCCATTTATAATCTTGGTGATGGTATACAATCAGCGATTATTCTCTCGTTTTTACCATACGTAATGCAAGAACCTGCTTTCTTTTTCATAGAAGAGCCAGAGATGTACTTGCATCCTGGTTTACAGCGTAAAATTCTTAACTTTTTTGCCTCCCGGCAAATGCACGTCTTCTTTTTAACAACTCACTCGAACCATTTTTTGGATATTACTATCGACATCAAAGATGTATCGATATTTACATTCCGGAAAGAACTTGGTCAAGATAGTGATGACGACCAGACCCCAACTTTTATGTTAGAGTCAATAAACTCAGGGGATTCTAGCAGCCTTGAACTACTCGGTGTTAGAAACTCCTCAATCTTTCTGGTAAATGCTACTATCTGGGTAGAAGGGATTACTGACAGATGGTATTTGCGAGCTATGTTAAACGCTTATCTCGAGTATCTCAGACAAGCGGGTTCGGCCTACTTGCATTTGGAAGAGGATGTTCATTATTCTTTTGTTGAATATGGTGGAGCCAATATAACACACTGGTCTTTTCTCGATGAAGAAGAGCATCCCATCGAAGTGGAAAGGCTCTGTTCCAGAGCAATGATTGTGGTAGATAAAGACGGGGATTCTAAACTCGCTCGAAAAGAAGCTCTTCAAAAGAAGCTCGGCGATAATCTTATAATCCTACCAGGCCGAGAAATTGAAAACCTGCTTCCATACAGCATTATCAAGGAAGTAGTATTGGAATACGAGGGAGACACAGATGTATCCATAGAAGACTATTTTTATTCAGTGTATGAAGATGTTTATTTAGGGAGGTTTATTGAAGACAGGATGCTTAAAGGAAAGATAAACCGTCGTGGTGGATACAAAGCTGGTTCTGGAACGATTAAATCTAAAGTTGATTTTTGTGAACGAGCCGTCAAAAAGGTAGTTTATACAGACCTTCCCAAAAGCACACAAGAAGTTATTACTAAGTTGTATGAATTTATCCGCTCACGAAACATTTAGCAAGAGCCGTGCCACAATCAGATGCCTAACAATCGTCAGTTGTGACATGTTTCATCCTGGCTGTTGGGTAACAGCATACTGTAACGTCAGTACATGTTTCTAACCAGGTGTGACTGCCAGCGGCAGTTACGGTGCAGCAAAGAACTCGGTTTTTTTCGGCAGCACAACCATTGGAAGGGAGCACGCCGAAAGCACAGCCCAACAAATCCACCGCCGAGCCGCCGAGGACGCGAAGGAACACATTTCTCTGCCTCCCCGCGTCCCCGCCTCCTCGCATCCTCACATCCCCACCTCCTCGCCTCACCGGGCATGCCGGCACTGGATATCCCAGGCCCAGCTTCCCAGGCGGCTGACCTCAACGGCCTGCGTGTCGGCGTTCCACTCCAGGCGGCCGCGCTCAAAGTATTGTACGCGGGTCGGTACGCCGTTAACCTCCTCGGTCAACTCGCCGGAGAGAGGTTCGCCCAACCGCCACTCGCCATGCACGCCCTTGTAGAAAGCGCCAAACTCGCCCTGGACATCATGATTACCGGGAGTCAGGCCGCGCTCGGCGGCGAAGGCGCGCCCCAGGTCAACCGGGCGTAGCATCACCTTCGCCTTGTCACCCGCCAGCAACTCGCCAAAGTAGGGCGGTTTACGCACATCGGGCCGTAGTTCCAGTACCCCTGCCTCAAAATATTGCACCACAATCGGCTCACCCTCGGCGGTGCGCTCGCGCACATAGGCCTCGCTCAGCGGCAGGCCAAAGCTGCCCTGGCCGCCCAACTCCTCCCAGGCGATGCGGAACCAGTCCTTGATGTAGTGCCCGGTCGCCTCAATAAAGATTGGCGCAAACTCGGTGGAGGGTGGGTTGGGCGCAACCGCCGTCAGCGGCAGATCGGTTTGCATGGCGCTGGGCAACGGTGTCACCCGGTAGTCCCGGAAAAGCTCGGCGGCCGGCTTGAGGCTGTCGTCCGGACGATAGAGGCCGTAATGCTCCTCGCGTGTATCCCAGCGCCGCGTCGGGCCGGACTCAAAGTCGCGCAGGGTCCAGGCAAAGACGCCCGCCACCCGGCCCTGCGCCGCCGCCAGCATCGTGCGGTAGACCTGCGCCTGCTGCTCCTCGGTGTAGTCGCGCACCGCGCAGGCGGGTCCGGTGGGCCAGCCAAACTCCTGCAGCAAGATCGGCTTGTCGGTGTAGCGGCGCAACTCGTCAAGCTGGCGCACGGCATCGGGCGCGTTGTAGATATGCACGCTGATCACGTCGCTGTAGTCGATCACGCTCCGCCCATCGGGACCGGGCTGCCAGAGGTTGTCATACTGGCCCATACCCACCGTGATCAGATGGTTGGGCGCAGCTTCGTGCGCGACATCGGCCATCCGCCCCAGCCAGGTCAGCACCTGCGCGGCTTGCCCCGCCTGCCACATGGGGTAGTGGT
>CAKZQX010001101.1 GCA_937141995.1 uncultured Chloroflexaceae bacterium
TGCCGGCAGGCTCGACGCACCAGGATGCCCTGGCCCGTCTGTACCAGCGTACCCGCCTGTACATCCAGGAGATGACCTTGCTGCCGCCAGTATTCAATTGCCTGAAGGTGCGTCCGAAAAGCCATGGGGTAGGGCAGATTATCCGGGACAAATATTCCGGCCTCCAGCGCATCATCGCCGGCCTGCAGCTCACCGCCAACCACCGTGGCCGCGTAGACAATCACCAGCCCGCTAGAGTCACTATCGCCATAGGAGTAAACCCCCAGAAGATGATCAGTCTGGATCACCAAGCCCGTCTCCTCAAAGCACTCCCGAATCGCAGCTTCCTCGGCACTCTCACCCATCTCCATGTAGCCCGCCGGCAATCCCCAGTACCCGGCACGCGGCGCGAATTTGCGCTGCACCAGAACCACCCCACCTTCCAGTTGCGCCACAACGCCCACGGCGGGAACCGGATTGCGATAGTGAATATAGCTACAGGCAGGGCAGGTATCACGCGTGCGGCCCTCAACATAGCGCCGCTCCATAGAAGTGCCACAGCGTGGACAGAAATTGTTAACCATAATCCCGGGATCCTTACGTTGTATGTAGGAATTGGTAGCTAGACATATTGTACACTCTCAAAAGCGCATGTCAACACTTTAGCGTGTTAGGTTCCTACTACCGGCATGCAAACACCTTTCGGCAAGCCATGCTCACCCGACCCGGCATGCGCCGGTTGGTTTATGCCGGCCTTGCCCATGCTATAATGGCCGTATTCGCTTGACCTGGAGCAGTATGAACTTTGCGAAAATAGTCCGAATACCTGAATAGAGTTCTGTCAGATCTTTTGTTGATTTCCGCGCGCGGCGCGTTTCATACAAGCTCCGACACTTATTCGGATAATTTTCAACAATCATTCTGCTCACTGCAAGGAGCTTGCAATGATGACAACTGTGATCCTCATAGGGCTGGCCTACCTGGTCGGCTCCATCCCCTTCAGCTTCCTGGTTGCCCGCACCTGTGGCGTGGACCTACGCCAGATCGGGAGTGGTAATATCGGCGCGGCCAATGTCTGGCGCTCGTGTGGCTTCCGGCCTTTTCTTGCGGCAATCACGCTTGACTTTCTCAAGGGTGCGCTGCTGCCGCTGGTTGCCATTCATAGCCTGGGACTGGCCCCGGTTGCGGTTATCCTGATTGGTGCCGGTGCTATGCTTGGGCATACCTTCCCGCTTTTCCTGAGGTTCAAAGGAGGCAAAGCCGTGGCAACCAGCGGCGGTGTGCTGCTGGCAATCTTTCCCCTGGCGGTGCTGGTGGGCGTGCTGACCTGGGCGGTGACGCTGCAGGTGGTGCGCATCTCCTCGGTTGCTTCACTCACTGCCGCCACGATGGTGGTGCTTGTGGCGCTGGTCACGCTGGCACGCGGCAGTATTGCCCCCGCCTATGCACTCTTTATCTGCGCTGCCGCTGCGCTGGTGTTTGTGCTGCACCGCAGCAATATTCAACGACTGCTGGCCGGTGAAGAGAATCGCTTTCAGCGGCTCTGGTAAGCCTGCCGCTCTGCCGGAGGCGGCATCGCTTGCCGGGTCAACGACCGCGTAACGCGTGTCAATGATCCGACGTACGCGGTGGGCATACAAACCGGGCATTTGCTCAGACGAAGCGCCGATTCACCTGCGGCAGCATGGGACGTAATTGTTCTTGTTCACAAAACTGTTGCACCCTGTGCAACAGTTTTGTGAACAAGAACGCGGTTCTTCCGGCCTGCCGGAGGCGATATACCGCGCCAAACGCGGGATCGCCTGATCCATGGCAGCATGGGCAGTGGCGCGACTCTCGCTCATGTCGTGTTCTGCGTAGTCCAAACGCCCACCACGTCACGCGTGCAATTGATTGATAGAAAGAACAGACAAACCAGAGAACACAGAACCAGCCGGTTATCCGCTGACAATGCGCCAGGCCCGCTTTGTTTCGGGTTTCTTGGTTCTCTGTGCTCTGTTCTTCTATAGCATCACCTTCTTTTTTCATATATAATGAACTCAGTACATAGAAACAGCCCACCCTCGCACATTGTTGCACCTTCCCTGTTCACTGATAATCTCACTGCTGCAACCGGCGCAATGCACGCCCCACTGGACCGACCCCACATCACAGCATGATTGTTTTTTGAGAGCTGTATGAAGAAAGGAGAATGTTCGCATGAACCAGTCTGATGCGGAACATCTACAACCCGACCAGTCATCCATGATGACCGAGCAGGGACGCACGACGATTTCCCCGGAAATTGTGGCGAAACTTGCGGCCATCGCTACCCGCGAGATCGACGGTGTCTACCGGCTGGCCGGTGGTACCAGTTTTACCGATTTTACCCAGCGCATCGGCAGTAGCAATACCATCGAAGGCGTGCAGGCCGAGGTCGGTCTGCGTGAGACGGCTATCGATCTACGCCTGATCACCGCGTATGGCGCAAGCATTCCCGATGTGGCCCACGCGGTACGCCAGAACATCATCACGCGCGTGACGGCGGCAACCGGACTGTCGGTTAAGGAGGTCAATATCGAAGTGGTTGACCTGCATTTCCCCGATGAAGGCAAACCCGGCACCCGTATGGATGCGACCTCCAACACGCCCGCGGCGACGGATGAGACCGGTACCAACTCCCAGGAGACCGTTCGGTTGTGATCAAGCCTGTTTGCAATGTTGAGGAGAGGGGAGATTCTAATGGATCAACAACACCAGGAAAATCAGCACCCGGATGAGCAACCTGCCGAGCAACCTGCCGAGCAACCCGCCGGGCAGCCAACCGAGAAACTGACCGACGAACCCGCCGGGCAACTGCCCGAACCCGAACAACCCGTCGGACAGCCCACCGAGAAATTAGCCGAACCCGAACAGCCGGTAGCCGAACTGCCCCCACCACCGGAGCCCCCCGAAGAAGTTGAACCGCCGCCACGGGAGCCGTCATCCACAACCGTGCCGCCGGCCGTGATCCCGGCGGCAGAACCGCCCCCGCCGGCTGCTGTCCGGGCACAGGAGCAACCACCCCGTGAGACGTTGATTACCGAGACGGTAGCTGAGGTATTGCGGGAACAGCCGGGAATTGTTCCTCAGACGGAGGAACGGACCTTGCTGCGCACCCCATTCAAGCGCAACGGCGGACCCTCCAACATCAGCGTTATAACTACCGGCGAGGGACGCTTCAACATTGAGGTACGGGTGGTCGTGGTTTATACGCCCGATCTGACCATGCCCGCCCTGGCAAATGAACTGCGTGACCGCATTCGCCGACGACTGAGCGAGCGCACACTCGAACATCCGGGGAAGATCGATATCGTGTTCGCGGATATGGTAAAACCAGCCGCTACACCCGAGTAAGGAAGGCAATCATGAAGAATGATGTGAATCGTATGGTGGTTATCATCGTCGCCGGGTTGCTGATTCTCTTTATGTTGCTGGTGCTGCTGACCCTGTTCGGGGCTCCCGGCGTGCTCCCCCCGGCTCTTGCCGCGATTATCGTGGGCCTGGATACCGGCGGGACAGTCGCAACCATAATCCTGGCCGTCCTGGTGATCATGGGCTGCTTCTGGGCGATCTACAAAGAGCTGCAACCGGTACTGGGACCAGACCGGATCGTACCGCTGCATCAGGACGAGCAGGGACAGGTGACGGTGCATACCACGGGGATTAACCGGCTTATTCAGTATATCGCCCGCGAACAGCCGGAACTGCTGGAAGTTGCGCCCGATGTGACGATGACACCGCTGGGGATCAATATTCACTGCCGGATTGCGCTCCGGTCGAATGTTCAGGTTGAGACGGTGAAAAATGCGTTCAGTTCGCGCATTCGCCAGGAGATCCAGCGCCATCTGGATGTGGCAATCGCCGATGTCGGCATTCTGACGGACATCCGCCCCGCGCCGGAGGAGCAAGGGCAGACCACGGTGGAACCCCGGCCACCCCATCGTCAACTACAGTAGGGGCAAAGCGCTGTCTCCGTGCTACAATAGAAGCGTTCCGGGAGGTTTGCGTACCATACCACCTGCACAGAACGCGCGCGGGTATTGCTGCCGGTAGCATGCCGGGGTGACGCTCGTGGTATGTCTGAGGCAGCGCTATGGTACAGGGTGAAGAGAAAGGTGACACGCGTGAGTGAAACGCAATACGATGTTGTGATTATCGGTTCGGGACCGGGGGGATATGTTGCCGCAATCCGCGCCGCGCAACTGGGCCTCAAAACTGCTGTCGTTGAAGCCGGGCCGCTGGGCGGCGTCTGCCTCAACATCGGCTGTATTCCAACCAAAGCGCTACTGCACAGTGCCGATCTGCTGGAGGAGATCCACGACGGTAAGCGCTTCGGGGTCATGGTTAGCGACATCAGCTTTGATCTGAAGGCGGCGATGAAGCATAAACAGACCGTCGTCAAGCAGAGCAGCGACGGCGTGGGGTATCTTTTCAAAAAGAACAAGATCGAGTTGTACGAGGGCTGGGGCACAATTCCCCGGCCAGGTCAGGTGCATGTCAAACTCAATGCGGGCGGCGAGCAGACGCTGGCGGCAAAGCATATCATTGTCGCAACCGGGGCAAAACCCCGCTCACTGCCGGGGATGGAGTTTGACGAAGACCGTATTCTTTCCTCCACCGGCATGCTGGAGTTGCAAGAGATGCCGCAGAGTCTGCTGGTAGTTGGCGCGGGCGCGATCGGCGTCGAGTTTGCATCAATGTTCCGCGCCTTCGGTGCCGAGGTGACGCTGGTTGAGGCGCTGCCGCGCATTGTGCCGCTCGAAGATGAGGAGGTCAGCGCGGAGTTGACCAAGGTTTTTCAGCGGCGCAAGGTCAAAATGCTGACCGGCGCAAAGCTCAATGGCGTAGACCGCAGCGAACAGCAGATTATCGCCAATGTCACTGATAAAGACGGCAAGGAGCAGCAGATCCAGGCTGAGCGGATGCTGCTCGGTATTGGCATTGCGCCCCGCACCAGAGGGATTGGCCTGGAGGAACTGGGGGTGGAACTGGACCAGCGCGGCTTTATCAAGGTCGATGGCTATATGCGCACCAATGTCGAGGGCATCTACGCCATTGGCGACTGCATTCCCACACCCTGGCTGGCCCATGTCGCCAGCGCCGAGGGCATCCTGGTAGTGGAGCGGATTGCCGGGCTCGATGCGCACCCGATCGACTACGACCGGATACCGGCCTGCACCTACTGTAATCCGGAGATTGCCAGCGTCGGGCTGTCGGAAGCCAAAGCGCGGGAGCGGGGCTATGAGATCAAGGTCGGCAAGTTTCCCTTCTCAGCCAACGGCAAGGCGCGCATCCTGGGCCAGAGCCGCGCCGGGTTTATCAAAATTATTGCCGATAAGCAGTATGACGAGGTGCTGGGCGTGCATATGATTGGCCCGCAGGTCACAGAGTTGATCAGCGAAGGCGGAATTGCGCTCAGCCACGAGGCAACCGGCGAGAGCATAATGCATACCATTCACGCCCACCCCACCCTCCACGAGGCGATTGGCGAGGCCGCCCACGCAGTGGCGACCGGCGCGGCGATTCATGTCTGAGTCTGTAGTCTGTAGCTCGTAACACACAGGAGTCCCGGCTTCAGCCGGTAAATGCCCATTCTGATTGAAGCCGGAACTCCTGGTCATCACGTATCCAGATTCCCGGCGTGACGTTCACCAGGCGATTGGGCTGCCCAACACCACCTGATGAAGTTTGAAAAATAGCCCGGATATAGATGTCCGGGAGTCCCGGCTTCAGCCGGTTGGATGCCTGCCTCGGCAGCGGCATACTGTAAAGGAACGCCTGATCCGGCTGAAGCCGGGATTCCAGATCAGACAACCGTCGGGTGCATGCGATGCACCGTTCTTCCCCCACACACCATACCTACAGCAACAACCTCACACCTGCACCGGCAGTTCACCCGGCAACTCCTGCCGCACAGCTTCAAACCCCCGCACATACAGATAGAACGAGAGCGACCCGCAGGCGACCAGCGGTGCAACAACCACACTACCGGCGGTCCATCCGGCATAGTTTACCGCCTCGATCAGGGTTGGCGCTAACCCGACCACCCGGTCCAGCAGGAAAATGCTGCCCACAACCAGCGAGCCGACCACCACCCAGCCGATCACCCAGAGCGGCACCAGCGTGTTGAGCAGCGCGCGCTAGTTCCGGCGCACCAGTGCACAGATGCGTTGCGACAACCGGCCCGACCTCTGCGTAGACCATCACCACCGGGGCAACCGCCCACAACAACCCGATTAACGCGCCAATAATGCCCCGGAATGCGGTCAACAGCGACGGCATGATCATCATTGCAACAAGCCCGGCACTATCTTGACAAAGTAACGTGATTATATTAAGATTAGCCCATCGCACACGTTCATTGTTATCTGTTGCCGCTGCCTGGCCGGTTGAGCCTCCACGCTCAACACGCTGATCAGGCTGTTCTGGTGTGTGGCTGTCTTGTTGTTCTGAAGCGGGAGAAGTATGAAACGCAGGTCTGCTATCGCTTTCCGGTTCGTATCTGTAGCGGATACTCCCATGCGCTGTCCCCGGTGTATCCCCGACTGCCGGCAATCCCTCTGTCGCTACCCGGCCGGCGCCCCGTTTGATTCTGCTGTGCGCTGAGTCGGGAAAATTCTTTTTTCCGTTAGCTGTTCTCTGACTGATTAATGATCGGACTGTCCTGGTGTGGCAACATTCGGGCCACAACCAGTTAGATCGACGCGTCGTTTTTATCTGTTCAATTTACAGAAAAGGAAAGGCAAGCTCATCATGCGTAGACGAGGAGCAATGTTCGGGGTTGGCCTGATCGCGGTGCTGGTGTTGACGGCCTGGAGCGTGCTACGGGTAGTTCCTTCCGAGTCCCGTGGCCTGCTGGATGGCCCCACCGCCTATGCCCGGCCGGAGGTGCTGGTCGATACGGCCTGGGTGAAGGCCCGGCTCGACGATCCGCAGGTACGCCTGATCGATCTGAGCGGCGATATCGAAACCTTTGAAGCGGGTCATCTGCCGGGAGCGCAGTATGTCAGCATCAGAACCGACCTGACCAACCCGATTGACCCGACCCGTGGGCAGATCCTCACCCGTGCCGCGCTGTCGAAACTGTTCAGCAATCTGGGCATTCGCAACAATGACACGGTTGTGCTCTACGATGACAACGACAACGTCCAGGCGGCCCGCGCCTACTGGGTACTGGCCTACTACCAGCATCCCGATGTGCGCATCTACAACGGGGGCCGCACGCGCTGGGTGGCCGACGGCGAGAGCCTGACAACCGCGCAGACGACGGTGAAGCCGAGCAACTATGCTGCCGCCGCACCCGACCCGGCGATCCGCACGGACTGGCAGTATGTGGTTGACCAGGTCAGCCGGCAGGAGGCGCTCTTCTGCGACACCCGCAGCTTCGCGGAGCATGTCGGGTTGAACCGACGCGCCGAGCGGGGCGAGCA
>CAKZQX010001102.1 GCA_937141995.1 uncultured Chloroflexaceae bacterium
CGGTTGTGGCGGTCGGCTCCTCGACGACTTCTACCGGTTCGGTGGCCGCTTCAGGCGCTTCTGCTGTACCTCCGCCACCACATGCCGCCAGCAGCGGCACCAGGAGCGCGAAGAGCAGCAGCAACGCAGCATAGGATCTGCGCATGGATTCCTCCTGCTACTACAAATCTATTCACGGGATTACGATAACAGTAGCTCTCGATGGGCGGATTATAGCATAACTCAATACCCTGTACCAGATGAGCAAGCTGTTATACGGTTTCGGAATGTGTTTAGAAATTTCTCATTATGATTTGTTAGAGTAATCGTAACAAGTATGTTCCGGTAAGTTGCTGATGAGCTACGTTAGGATGGGCATTTCATCAATGTCTGGTATCGTCCGGTTTCCAGCAGTTTCTGCCCGGCAGCATGGTCTGCATACCGATTGTGAAAATCACGAGGTACGCGGTGCGCATTCAAACCGGACAGTTGCCCCGATGAACGACAGATGCGCCTGCGTCAGCATTGGTACATTCACAACGGCCGTCTTCGCCTGCGGCAGCATGGTACTTTTTTTCTTTTTTACAAAAATTTGCTATGTGCAAAATTCTTGTGAAAAAGCACGGCTGTCTTTTTTAGAAAAATACCACGCTGCCGCAGACGAATTCCGGCCATTACGGTGCTTAAACGTCCAATTTGCAGACCCACCGCGTAACTTGTGTAAAAATAAGGTGTCATTGTTGCAATGTGTTCTTCTTCAATCACCGGGGTACGGGTTCTTATGGAATATTCAACGACACGACGTACCATCGTGCTCATATTCTGCATTCTCCTCATCGCCTATGCCTACGTACTACCACGTCGGGTTGATCGCATGCAGTTTGCACACTTGAGCCTGGTACGCGCCCTGACGGAGCGTGGTACGGTGCAGATTGATGCGTATGTGATCAAAACGCATAACTATGCGATCTACAACGGTCATGCGTACAGCGAAAAGCCCCCCGGCCCGGCATTGATGGGTCTGATGGTCTACGCCGGGGCTCTGCCACTGCTGGAAGTTCCGGCAGTGAATACCTGGCTGGAGTGGCTTGCCGGCGAACCGCGCGCCGATATTACGTCGCGGCAGCAGGATCACGCGCTACGCGTGGAACGTATCCGCCGGTTCATGGTCCAGTATCTGTTGACTCTGGTCGTTATCGCTGTTCCGGCTGCCGCAGCGGGCGCGCTCTTGTATCGCTTTCTGGAAATCTTTCGTGTGTCGCATGGGTTACGTCTGCTGCTGGTTATGGCGTATGGCCTGGGAACACCGGCAGCGACCTATGCCGGGAATTTCTATAGCCATCAACTGGTGGCGGCGCTCTGCCTGGGAGCGTTTGTCTTGTTGGTCTGGCTGGCGCAGGGTCAGGGTGGCGCGGCTCGGGCGCTGCTGGCGGGGTTGCTGATGGGCTACGCGGTCATCAGTGAGTATCCGGCAGTGCTGATTATCGCGGTGCTGGGGATCTATGCCTGGCAGAAACTGCCCGGGTCGCTGCTGCGCATGGTGCTCATTGGTGGGATGCTGCCGGTCGCCTTGCTGGTGGTCTACAACCTGGTGGCGTTTGGGACACTGCTCCCGGTTAGTTATGCCTACTCGGTGCTTCACCGCAGTGAGTATCAAACGGGTTTTATGAGTATTACTTACCCGGATCTGGAAGCGCTGTGGGGGCTGACCTTCAGCCCATTCCGGGGACTATTTGTGCGTGCGCCCTGGCTGTTGTCGGCGCTGCCGGGCTATCTGCTCTGGTGGCGGCGCGGTGAACTGCGGGCGGAACTGCTGGTGGCTGTCGGGGTATCAGCCGGGATGCTACTCTTCTATGCCTCGGCGGCCCGCTGGTGGGGTGGCGATGCAGCCGGGCCACGCTACCTGGTGTCGTCGCTGCCGTTTCTGGCGCTGGGTGTGGTTCCGCTGTTACGGGTTGTCTGGGATGCGGCTATCCGCTACCGTCTGGCGATCCAATCCGGCATTGTTCTGCTGGTCCTGGTTTCGGTCATGCTAACCTGGAGTGAGGCTGTTGCCGGTCATGTCTTCCCCGCAGAGACGCTCCGTACGCCCTGGAGCAGCTATATCTGGATCTGCTGGCAGGCGGTTTTGATAATCCATGCTCCCAATGGAATTATC
>CAKZQX010001103.1 GCA_937141995.1 uncultured Chloroflexaceae bacterium
GGTGCTGATGGCCACGGTGACTACACTGGGTACGTTGACGCGAATCTCAACACTGCTCCCCGCCGGCAGTGTAACCCCCGGCCCCAGGACCGCACCGCGCCGGCAGAGCACCTCCGGATCAAGCCGGTCGCCAACCTGGGCAGTAGATTGCACATCGGTGAAGATGCGCGACGGCAGCCGGGTAGCCGTTCCCAGGCGCGCGCCGGTATCAAGCAGACTGTGCTGCACCAGGCAGTCAGCAGCAACCACCGTACCTGCTCCCAGCATGGTATTGTCGATCACGCAGTTATCGCCCACCGTAACCCCTGCCGCCAGCACCGAGCGTTCGATAACCGTGTTTGCGCCGATCACCACGTCATCGCCAATGACTGCCGGTCCCGTGATGCGACTACCCGCACCGATGCGGGCCTGCCCAACCGCTACTGCCCCGTTGAGCATGCTCGTCGCCGCAATAGTTGCCGCGGGATGCTGAACGGCGGGCCGGTCAGCCTGCTGCTCGAGCAGAAACGCATTGGCAATCAGCGCCTCCCAGGGCGTGCCCACCGGCACCCAGTGACCGGCGCAGAGGTGGTAGTGAACGGGATGCTCCGCGGCCAGCAACGCAATCAGATCGGTCAGTTCATACTCGCCACGGGGAGAGGGACGAATACGCTCCAGCAGGGGGAAGACCGCCGCGTCAAAGTGGTAGATACCGGGATTCGCCGGCGCGCCGGGTTTTGCGTGGGGCGGCTTCTCGATAATGCGCTGTACGCGGTCATCGACAATGTCCAGGATGCCAAACGCCTGCGGATCAGCCACGCGCAGGGCGGCCATGCTGTAGCGCTCCCGGCAGATGTTCTCCAGGTCCACCCGGCTGATCAGGTTATCGCCGTAGAGCAGGAAAAAGGGCGCGTCTATCCGGCCTGCGACGGCCTGCAACGCACTGGCGGTGCCGTTGACCTGTTGCTGCGGCACATAGCGCAGTTCCATCCCTCGGTAGTCTGCACCAAAGTGGGCCTGGATATCGGCGGCACGGTAGCCCACCACCAGCGTGACATGCGTAACCAGTCCAACCAGTTCATCGAGGATATGGGCCAGCAGCGGACGACCAACCAGCGGAATAAGCGGCTTGGGTCGGTGCAGCGTGAGAGGCCGGGTACGCCGCGACTCACCGGCAACCAGGATCACGGCGTGGCGGGTCGCGCATTGGGCCGAGTTTGTCAATGGCATATGCACACCTCACAGAGCCGGTACTACTGCTTGTGCCATGTGTGTGGAAAAAAATAGCGATTACTGACACGGGGCATTATACTGCAAAAGCAGTCAATGACAAAGCGCAATGCGCTTCTGATTGGACGGGGGGGCAGGCTACCAATATAACAGGAGTTACGCGGTCAGTTCCAAATCCGGCATGTGCCTGAATAAACAGCCCGACTCGCCTCCGGCAGGGCGGAATAGAACATTCTTTTCCGGAACATGTGGCACGGTGTGCCACATGTTCCGGAAAAGACAGAAACGTACCACACTGCCGCAGGTGAAATACACCGTTATCGGGAGCAAACGACCCGTTTGAATGCGCATCGCGTAACGCGTGAAATTAATAATCCGGGGTAATCTGCTGTGCCAGCAGGATCGCCTGAGCGACTTCCTTCATCGACTTGCGGCTATTCATTGCCAGTTGCTGAATGCGGCGAAATGCCTCTGCCTCGCGCAGTCCCTGACTGTCCATCAGGTAGCCCTTGGCACGCTCGATCACCTTGCGTGTCTCCAGTCGTTCTTGCAGTTGGGACAACTCCTGTTTGCGCGCATGCTGCTCCTGCCAGCGCGCACAGGCGACCTCAATGATCGGCATCAAGGTGCTCTCGTGGATCGGCTTGACCAGAAAACCCAGCACACCGGCGTCACGCGCCCGCGATACCAATTCCCGGTCGCTGGAGTTCGTAATCAAGATAACCGGAGCCAGCCCTTCATTCTGGAGCAACCGGGCAACCTCAATGCCGTCCATACGCGGCATATCGCGGTCGATTAACACTACATCGGGCCGAAGCTGGCGAATTAAGAGAATGGCACTCATCCCATCGCCGGCCTCGCCAATCACCAGGTAGCCCAGATGCTCCAGCGTTTTGCGCAGGTTGGCGCGAATGGTCGACTCATCTTCCGCTATCAAAACGCGTTTGCCTGTCATCGATGCCTCCAAATATCAATAAGCCCCTTGTCGCGCCGGTTCTATGGGCGGCAAGGGGCAACCATGCACCAGAGTTAGACATCGTAGCTTACAGGCCAGTATACCTGGTTGCGGCAGCAACGACAAGGGCTACAATATACAAAGTCACACCAGCGGCACTTGTGCAGGAAAACGGGTGGTTCCTTAGTCGAAAGCGTCTTTCAGGCAGCATTCAAAATGAATAATGCGCGCTTGACAGTTTGTAGTGTTGCCGGATGAACATTGCGCTGTTCATCCGGACATCGCTGGACCGGAGTTCCGGCGTCAGCCGAACCAGGCGTTCCCGGCAGGATGCCACTGTCCGGGCAGGCATCCAACCGCCTCAAGCCGGAATTGCCGGATGGCATATCCGGTAAACAGCCGTTCGGGGTTCTGACCTGACCGGGTAGTCGGACGGGGCAGGCTGGTGCGCCTGCCCCATCAGGTTCTGGATCTGGTTGATCCCCTGGACAAGCTACGGGGAAATTCAACTAATTGTTGTTGGTAGCATAGCAGTGTGTGGCAGACTGGTCTATAACCAGTCTGATGTAGATTGATCGTAACTCGGGTGGCAAAAGTAGACGCAGTATGTTCTGTGTGACAATTTTATGTCAATTTTTGGACCGGACTGAATGGCAAACCGGAACTGCCCAAAGGCAGCCCTCTGTGATGGCAACAAGCGTACACAGAGAACGCAAAGAACATTTGCATTGCCCCCTCTGTGTAGGGCCGTTATGCCGGCAGTGCCGCTATCTCCGGTATGGGATGTGCTGTGGGCCGGGCGATCAGGTAGCCCTGTACCAGGTTTGCTCCATGCGCGCGTACCCAGGCCAGTTCTTCCGGCGTCTCAACGCCCTCGGCGACCGTCTGAATGTTCAACTGGTACGCCAGTTCAAAAATCTTCTGGGCAAGTACGGCTTTGTAGGTATCGCGGTGTACGTCGCGGATCAGTTCTTTGTCGAGTTTGATAATGTCCGGGCGCAGTTGGTGAATCAGATTCAGGGAAGCATAGCCCGCTCCCAGATCGTCCAGGGCCACGCGAAACCCGGTTTTCCGGTAGAAGTTCAAAATATGCTGTAGATGTTCTACATTTTGAACGTGATCCGCTTCATTGACTTCAAAAACGATATTGTGTGCGGATAGTCCCAATTCGCGCATCAGGCGTATCGTGGAACGCAGACAGAACGCCGGATCGTAGATGGCGTTGGGATTAAAATTGATAAACACCGGAACGCGGATCTGATGCCGGGCCATAGCGCGGAGCGCATGCTGACGCGCAGTCAGATCTATCTGAAAGAGCAGATCGGCATCGCGCGCCAGGTTGAAGATGCGTAGCGGCTGTACCAGATTGCCCTGTTCATCTACACCTCGCAGGAGCGCCTCGTATCCATAGATGCGCCGGGTATCCTGCGCCGCAACAATCGGTTGAAAGTGACAGATAAAGCGTTCTTCCACCAGCATATCAACCAGCCAGTGCGCCGTGTTGAAGACGCAGAACTGGTGAAGGGTATGCATGCGGGCCATATCGCTCAGGCCGGGTTCCTGCGTTCCGGGCATAAGCAGAGCGCGCGTACCTTTCATCTCTTCACGGGTCAAGATCTTTTCCACGCCCGCGATAAATTGCGGGATCGTCTGGCTATGCAACGCTACGGTGATACACTGCGCTCTGGACAGCAGTTTATGCTGCTGGTTCTGCTGCTCCAGGTAGCGCAACAGTTTTTTCTGGATGTGACCGATTGGCACCCAGAGAAAGAGTTGAAATGTTCCCTGTGCAATCACCGGGAGCACCTCACACTGCTCACAGGGTGAAGATCGGGATGTACCCATTGTAACCATGCTGCTCCTACAAGACATAATGTTGGCCTGTTTCCCTTCTGTCCGATATGCTGTGCGTGCAGGCAACGCTGCAGCACGTCACTTCTTCTGCCCCAGTGCATAGGTAATTCCGTTCTGTAAGGTACTCCGTGTGATCAACCCGCTCAGGTCGGCCCCCAGGTGAACCAGCGTCTGGGCGATAGTTCCATGCATCCCGGTGAGAATAACCTGCGCTCCCAGGAGTTTCGCCGCCTGCGCCGCGCGCACCAGGGCGTTGGCGACCTGCGTATCGACAACCCGCACGCCGGTAATATCCAGAATGGCAACCGTAGCACGATGCTGACTAATTCCCGTCAGCAAGTTTTCCATAATCTGCTGGGCGCGCTGAGTGTCAATCGTGCCAATCAGCGGCATAACCACAACCTCGTCGCTGAGGGGAATAAGGGGTGTAGACATTTCGGCCAGAATCGCGGCCTGGGACTGGATAATCTCCTCCTGCAATCGTTTATGCGCGGCTTCCATCCGTCGGCGCTCAGAGATATCGTGGAAGTAGACTGACAAGCCATCGTTGGAAGGATAAGCGCGCACTTCAAACCAGGTGTCGAACGGCGGATAGTATTCCTCGAATGTCACTGCCGTCTGCTCGGCAACTGCCCGATGATACTGCTGGTAAAAGGTCGTGCCCACCGCATCGGGAAACTCTTCCCAGATTACTTTCCCCTGGAGTTCTTCGGGGGCGCGAAACAGCAGTTCCCCGGCCTGATGATTAATATAGGTAAACCGCCATGCATTGTCGAGAGCAAAAAAGGCGTCGGTGATACTCTCCAGAATAGCATTGATCCGGCGGTTTGATGTCAGGAGGGCCGCCTCGGCCTGCATTCGCGCCTCAACATTGCGCGTGGCACATTGAAGTTCGCTAATCGCGCCCGTCTGGGGATTGCGCACCGTTCGGCTGGTCGTCTCTACCCAGACATACTGCTCATCGCTGGTACGGATGCGATAGGTTACGGACGTGATGTCGGGCACTTCCAGGGTTGCCTGGTGGTTGTGCCGGATTGCGGCCAGGTCTTCGGGATGAAACAGGTCATAGGCCATCGTGCCGATCAGATCTATCGGTTCAAAGCCGAGGATGGCGCGGCATGCCGCTGAGACATACAGATAGGTGCCGTCGGGGGCATGCCGCGAGATCATATCGGTGGCATTTTCGGCCAGCAGACGATACTCTGCCTCGCTTGCCATGAGTGCCGCTTCGGTTTGCTGGTGGGCTGCTACCTGCGCTTCCAGTTCGGCAATCCGCTCCTGAAAGGCTGTTATCCGCTTCGATCCGTTGGTCTGTAATTCGTAAGGTGCGTTTGATGTCATTACACAATGTTCCTTCATTCGGTAAGGTGTTGAGATTAGTGCAGCACTTCGGTCAGGCCGCGCCGGTTTTTGCGGGTGTACTGCTGTTCGGTCAGGATATTTATCAGCGTCTGCTCCTCCAGAATGCCCTGCTGGATCAGCAGTTCGCCTAACTGAACGCGCATCCCGCGTTGGCGCAGCCAGGTCTGCAACTGCAGGGCCGGAGCCAGTTGCGCCGGGGAAATCATATTGTTTCGGATCAGGTATTCACCCAGGAGTAGCGGTGAGTTGTGATCCGGATCGAGTAACCGATCCATCGACTGCACCAGCAGGACTGTCGTCAGTACCTGGGGTGGCAAGATGCCCTGCTGGATCAGCAGATCGCCCAGGAGCCAGGTGGCACCGTTGGATATTCGCTGGCGCTGTTCGGCCAGGGCAACCACCAGATGAGTTGGGGTAATATATCCTAGAGAGAGCAGGTAATTTCCGAGCCGCCGGGTGTTGCCATTCACGGTTCGCGCTGTCGGTCGGGATGTGACCGGCGGATGTTCGTACAAGGTGCGATGCAGCAGATGGGCAACTTCGGCACCGGCGGCGGCTGAGATCTGTTGGCGGACCA
>CAKZQX010001104.1 GCA_937141995.1 uncultured Chloroflexaceae bacterium
CGGGCCAGCGCAAGGGTTGCCCGGCATCGCTGATGGAGGCGACAAGGCCGGGGAATAGCTTGGTGACAGTCAGCGCGGTCAGATCGTCGGCGGCACCGGGCCAGGGCGCGGCGCTAATTATACTGATGCCGTCGGGCGCGACGGCGGTGCGCTCTTCAAACTCGGTTGGGGTCAGTTGCCAGTTCGCCGGGTAGACCAGTTGGTAGCCCTGGGGGCTTACTTCGACGGCCGGCGCGGGTGGTAGCCAGATCAGGCGCGAGGCAAAGTCTACGTTTTGCACCAGAAGGGTGTCGGGCGCGCTGCCCGGCGTCCAGCGCCAGAGGTTGCCGGGCTCGCGCTGCTCAAAGCGCGGCTGATCCAGCGGAGCATCGGCGCTCCAGTCGGGAGGCAATGCCACAACCAGCCCGCTACCGTCGGGTGCCCAGGCGGCTCCGGTGGCGCGCGGCAGTTCATCCAGGACGGCCGCATGCGCGGTGCGAGTTCCGGCGGGGAGCGCCACCTGTTCCTCGGCATTCAGATCGAGCACCCGCATTTTCCACTGCTCGTATCCGCCCCAGCCCCGCGCATCGCTAAAGTTGTGCTCTACCACGGCCATACGCCGGCCATCGGGGGCAAAGTTGGGCGGCAGTAGCCAGCCCGCGCCCACATTCAGCATTTGTGTGTCACCCGCGAACGAGCCGCCCATTTCGGTGTAGGTGATATCGACCAGTGCTCGATAGCCGATAAAGCGCTGATAGGCCAGATCCATCCCGTCGGGGGACCAGGCCGGCGCATAGACCAGCAACCCGGCATCGTCGCCGGCCGCAGCCGTACCGGCATCGGCAAAGCCCCAGCCATTTTCGCCCTGCCGGTTCACCAGGCGAATGCTGTTGTCGCTCGGCGGCATGTCGCCGGTCGGGTCGCGCCGGGTGGGCGGGGCGGCAAAGGCAATCCGCCGACCATCCGGCGAGAACGCCGGGTCACAACCGGGCGCAAGCGTGCTGACTGCGCCACTGGGGATATCGAGCAGGCGTACTTCGCCGGCAGCGCACCACTCGGTCCAACCTCTCCAGTCCGGCAGCGACGGCGGCGCAACGCTTGCGGCGGCATAGGCCAGGGTCAGGCCATCAGGAGCCCAGGTCAGGTTGCCCTCTTGGAGATCATCGGTGGTCATCCGGCGCAGATCTTCGCCGCTGCGCGCGACCAACCAGATCGCGGTTGTTGCGCCGTTGTTGCGCACCAGTGCCAGCGTACGTCCATTCGGCGTCGCGGCAAACTCCTGTACATCTGATACAATCATGCGCTCCTGGCCGCTATCCACAGCATACGCCATCAGGGTATTATTCCGCAGGAAGAGAATCTCGCTGCCGTATGCTGTAGCAGATGGGACTGTTCGAGATGTGCCCGGCTCTGATGCTGTGGGCGGGATGGGGGTATCGCTGGGCAGCGGTTCCGGCACGTTGGTCGGAGGGGGCGCTGTCGGGGTGTCGGTGGAAGGGAGAGGGGTTGCTGTGGCTACCTCGGTCGTAATGCCGGTCACGCCGGTTGTCGGCCCGGCGGCTGACTCCGTGGGTACGGCGGTGGGTAGGTTATCGGTAGAGGTACCACAGGCCGCCAGCAGCAGCGCCAGGGTCAATACGGCCAGGAAGGATGTACGGTGAAAGCAGGTTTTGTTACGCATATTCATTGGAAACTCCACGCGAGAACAGAGAACAGAGAACAGAGAACAAAGAACAAAGAACAAAGAACAAAGAACAAAGAACAAAGAACAAAGAACTGAGAGCCTGTCTGAAAAGGGTTGGTCATGGGGCTACGGCCCCGGAGCGGGAGTCCCGGCTTCAGCCGGTTCCGGCCACACACCGGCTGAAGCCGGGACTCCTGGGGCGCTGTCCGGTGTCTCAGGGCACCCAGCATGCCGTGTGACCGACGCGAATCATCTTTTCAGACAGTCTCTGAGAATACAGAACCTGTAGAAAATAAACGAAATGTGCCGGATTTCCAGCGCATAAAAAATGGACAGAGGAAGCCGGTTTTGGGTTCCTCTGTCCGCTGCTTGCTATGCGACTGTTCGCTCAGATGGTTAGACCCGGCATGCGGGCGGAAACTATCGCATTCCTCACTGTCAGGAGTTACGCGGTGGGCATACAAATCAGACACATATGCTCACAAAGGCCGGCTTCGCCTGCGGCAGCATGGTACGTTTTGATCTTTTTCACAACATGTTTGCACATAGAGCAAACATGTTGTGAAAAAGCATGGAATCTTCCGCCCTGCCGGAGGCGAATCCCATCCACTGAATGTACGACCGCGTAACTCCTGTCACTGCATCAACAACGACGGATACGCCGGCCTTACGGTTGCACGGTGGGCAAGGTGGGCATAGTCGGTTCCGGCGGTACCAGGACTGTGGGCTCGACCAGTATGTCAATCTGGTTGCTCTCCTCGGCCGCGGTGCGCAGCCCTTCGAGCCAGGGTACCAGCGACTCGTCGATCTGCTGCTGCACAATCGGGCTCTGCATAAACTGCGGATTCTCGAGCGGGCGTTCCTCCGGCGCTTCCTGTAGTTCGATGATATGCCAGCCAAACTGACTCTCGACCAGGCGGACCTCGCCGGGCTCCATCTCGAAGATGGCCTCGTCGAAGGCCGGCACAAATACGCCACGCGGAGCCCACCCCAGATCGCCGCCCTGCTGTGCTGAGCCGGGATCATCCGAGTGTTCCTGGGCCAGTTCGGCAAAGTCGGCCCCTGTTTCGATCTGGTTCAGCAGTTCCTCGGCCTCGTCTTCACGCGCGGTCAGAGCTTCTTCGCCGTCGGCCTGCAGCAAAATATGTCGCGCACGCGCCTGCTCTACGACGATATGGTTGACGATCATCTCATTGTAGAGCTGCAGTTGTCCCATCACATCACGCAATTCTTCTTCAGATCCGATATTCAGATTCTGCAGGAAGGCCTCAACCGCTTCCGGGCTCTGATGGCTCGCGCGCAGTTGTTCAATCTGCTGATCGATTTCCGTCTGGTCTACCGTTAACCCCTCGTCCCGGGCTTCCTGAACGACCAGTTTGAACTCGATAAGCTGATCCAGCGTCTCTTGCGCATCCTGCCCCGGTGTGTAGTTGCGCAGAAAATCACCGCGTGTCAGGGTCAGATCGCCAACTTCGGCAATGACATCTGAGTTGTCCGGGGTTCCGAATGGCTGTCGGGTGAAGATGACACCGACGCTCACGCCGATGATTGCAATCAGCACAACCACGCTGGCGACGATTACGGCCACGCGGGGCATCTGCCGGGGCGCGATGGTTCCGCCCGAGTCGTATGCGCGCTCGTCTGTATCCGGCGCGCTCTGCTCGTCCGGCTGCGCTTCCGGTGTGTTGTCGGGGGCAGTTGTACCTTCCGTTGTCTCCGCTGGGGAGGGTGTCGTCGCCTCCGTATCCGGCGCGGCCTGATCGTCCGGCCGCTCCTCCGGCGTGTTGCCGGAGGGATTTTCGGGATTCGTCACAAATTCCTCCGTTCAAATGTTGGGTTACCCCATGGTACACCGATTGTTGGGATAGAATGCATGTATCCTACCACAAGAGGCGCGTTCGTACCAAACTGGGTTATGCACTGCGCTTGAGCAGGGGTGGTTCGACCAGCAGGCGGCGGCGCTCCAGGCGTTCCAACACCAGTTCCTCGGCGGCGCCGTGCTCCCCAAACTGGACCCGGCGGGCGCGGTCAATCAGAATCTCCTGGGCATCGATCACCGGCTCATCATCCTGCGGCTCCACATGGGTGTAGAAGCCGTCGGCCTGCATCACCCAGCGGCGACGATTGTCGGCCAGCATGGTTTCCAGGATGACTCGTAGCTCCTGGCGCAGATCCAGCGCGTAGATTGGCGTGACCGCTTCCATACGTTTGTCCAGGTTGCGCGTCATCCAGTCTGCGCTGCCGATATACCAGGCCGGATCGCCGTCGTTTTCAAAGTAGAAAATACGCGAGTGCTCCAGGAAGCGCCCGACCAGACTATGGACGCGCACCGTGTCGCTGATGCCCGCCAGTTCCGGCCGCAGGCGGCAGATATCGCGCACGATCAGTTCGATTTCGACGCCGGTCTGGGCTGCGCGGTAGAGTTCAGCCACAATTGCCGGGTCTTCTACGGCATTGACTTTGGCAACAATACGGGCAGGCCGACCTGCGCGTGCCAGGTCTGCTTCCCGCCGGATATGCTCCGTAAATGCCTGCCGCATGGTGTCGGGCGCAATCAACAGTCGGGAAAACGTGCCTGTGTGTCCCGGCCCGGTGAACATGTTAAACACCGTGACCACATCCCGACCAACCTGGTCGTCCGCCGTGAGCAACCCCAGGTCAACATAAGCGCCGGCGGTTCCGGCGTGGTAGTTGCCGGTGCCCACATGCGAGTAGAGCCGGATGCCTTCCTCCTCCTGGCGTACCACCAGCGCCAGTTTGGTGTGGGTTTTGACATCAATGGCCCCGTAAGCGACATGAATGCCGCGCTCCTCCAACTGGCGCACCCAGGCCACATTCTGCCGCTCGTCAAAGCGCGCCTTTAGTTCGATGGTGACGGCGACCTGCTTGCCGTTGTTTGCCGCAGCCATCAGTGCCTGCAGCACCTGTGAGTCGTTGTCGGTGCGGTAGATTGCCACTTTCACTGTGCGCACCGCCGGATCGGTTGCGGCTTCGTCAAACAGGCGCTGCGTGGTGGTGTCGAAGGCATGGTACGGGTGATGCAGCAGGATATCGCCCCGCTTGATCTCATCAAAGATGCTGCCCTGCGTTTCGGTGGCGTCGGGCATCAGCCGGGGATGCGGATGCGGCGTCCAGTCACGATATTTGAGATCCGGGCGCTCCTGACGCATCAGGGCCGCCAGGTCGGTCATATCCAGCGGCATGCTCTGGCGGTAGACCGCTTCATCCGGGATCTGGAGATGCCCGGTCAGCAGATCCAGCATTGCTTGCGGCATATCGTCCCGCACTTCCAGTCGTACTGCCGGGGCCACGCGCCGCTTCTCCAGCACATCCTCGATCATGGCAACCAGATCCTCGGCAATCTCTTCATCTTGCCGGACTTCCGCGCTACGCGTGAGGCGGAACAGCGACACGGTCTGGATCGCGCGGTTGGGGATGAGCAGATGCAGGTTCGCACGGATTACCTCAACCACCGGCACCCCGACCCAGGTCTGCGCATCTTCGTGGACCGTTAGAAAGGGCGGCAGCATGTCCGGAACCTTGACGCGGGTGAAGGTAGGGGGTTGCGCATCCGGATTGCCTACCATGATGCCCAGGGAGAGCGAGAGATTGGAAATGAAAGGGAAGGGATGTGCCGGATCATATGCCAGCGGTGTGAGAATGGGCAGGATATCCGCTTCAAAATGCCGGCGGAGCCGGGTCTGCATCGTGCTGTCAAGGGTGTCGTAGGTGGCGATCCGGATGCCCGCATCCGCCAGCGCCGGACGGATCGTCTGCTGCCAGTAGTCATACTGGGTAGCCTGCATCTCGCGGAAGGCGGCATGGGCCGCGTGCCACTGCTGTTCGGGAGTGCGCCCGTCCACCGTTGGTGTTGTCACCCCGGCGTCGATCTCCTGCAACAGCCCACCAATGCGCTTCATGAAGAACTCGTCCGCATTCTTGGTGAAGTAGACCAGATGTTTGACGCGCTCAAGCAGTGGGTTACGTGCATCAAGCGCTTCATACAACACCCGGTAGAAAAAGCCCAGTTCGCTTAACTCGCGGTTAAGATAGTAGTGGGGTTGCGTAAAATCGGTAGGATGGCTGTCTGCGGTATTCGATTGCGTCATTGATCCTCCTCGTAACAACATAGTAGCGGTGCAGTCCGCCGGCCCAACTCGGCCGTCGCTGAATGGTCTGCTATTATGCAGGAGTTATGCGGTCGGTTCCAACCCAGGCGTCTGCCGGGACTCATGGTCCGATGCGCCTCCGGCAGGGCGGAATACGCCGTTATTGGGAGCAAACGACCCGTTTGAACGCGCACCGCGTATGTCCTGTATTATGGTGCTAAAATTGGCAAGTAACGTGCCATGAAGGACGGCGGATTACGGGGTTTCTCGCAACTCGCAAAAAAGCGGGTCGAAGTGTAAGGCATTTCCGGGGGAGGGTCGGAGTTTTTGCTTCGCTGTGATCAGGGTGTACCCTCATGAAAAAGCTCTTATTTTCAGTTAGAGACTGTCTGAAAAGATGATTTACGTCGGTCCCACGGCATGCCGGGTGCCCTGCGACACCGGACAGCGCCCCC
>CAKZQX010001105.1 GCA_937141995.1 uncultured Chloroflexaceae bacterium
CCGACGGCAATACCTACTGGGTGCAATATTTTGAGCGCCAGCGCATGGAGTGGCACCCGGATGAGCCTGATCCGCAGTACCGCATTCTGCTTGGCCTGCTGGGGAATGAGTACCGCGATGCCAACCACCAGGGGAACGATGCGTTCCGTTCCCGTCCGGCGGATCAGTCGCTGCCCCGGCCGTTTGTCTATGGTTTCAACGCGCATCTCTTTGGACAGGGAACCGGCTGGCAGGATCGCAACCGCGTGCTGACACTCTCTAAGAATGCGGGCATCTACTGGATTCGCCAGCAAATTGCCTGGTCCGACCTGCATGATCGCTCCGGGCAGATCTTCTGGGGTGAGTTGGATAACATTGTGGCGGATGCCGACAATGCCGACGTAAACCTGTTAATCAGCGTTGTGCGAGCGCCCTCCTGGGCAACGTCGAACGGTTCCAATGGTCTGCCGGCCCGCGAACATTTTGGTACGTTTGCCGGCTTTATGGGGCAGATGGCAGCGCGGTATAAAGGTCGCGTGCAGGCCTACCAGATCTGGAACGAGCAGAACCGCGCCTGTGAGAATGGCGGCGACTGTAGCCGGGATGGGGGTGTTGGTGGGCGCGTGGTCGATGCCGGCTACTATGTCGATCTGCTGGCCGAGGCCTACAACGCCATCAAAGCCAACGATCCTTATGCGATTGTTGTCAGTGGCGCGCCGACTTCAACCGAGACTAACCGCCCGGACATTGCCCTGAGCGATGTGGTGTTTACCCGGCAGATGTTCTCGAATCAGAAGTTCCGCGATCATGTTGATGTCGTCGGGATGCATCCGGGCGGGCAGTATAATCCGCCCGACGCAATGTGGCCGGACAATCCTGGCCCTGGACCGGGTTGGCGCGAGAGCCGTGAGTTCTACTTCCGCCGGGTTGAGGATATTCGGAATGTGATGGTTCAGAATGGCATGGGCGACCGGCAGGTCTGGATGACCGAGTTTGGCTGGGCCACGGCCAATAACACGCCCGGATATGAGTATGGCAATAGCATTTCGTACGAAACCCAGGCCGAGTGGATTATACGCGCTTTCCAGAAGGGCCGCTACGAGTATGCCCCCTGGATGGGTGGAATGTTCCTCTGGAACCTGAACTTTGCTGTGCCGTGGCGTTCCCAGGGCAATGAGTTCCATGAGCAGGCGTCGTTCGGCGTCCTCAACGGTGACTGGAGTCCCCGCCCGGCATACAATGCGATCCAGAGCATGCCCAAGAACTAAGATCGTTACCGGCTACCAGGCCATACGATCTATGGGGTAATGCCCTGTGTGCTACTTTGATCAGTTCTGGTTCGTTTTACAAAGAGTGAAGCAGTGCGGGGAACGGGGAGTACAATATGTGCTTCCCGTCCTCATTTTCGCATTATGGAGGCGATGGACTCGCTCTATCCATACTTTTTGAGGAGGCATACCAATGAAGCTTGCATTGTTTCGACCAGGTACCCTACGTCTGTTTGGTATTCTGGCACTGCTGCTGCCGCTGCTGGTTGCCTGTGGCAGCAACACAGAGACGGCAGAGCAACCGTCTGATATTCCAACCGCCGAGATTGTTTCCACACCCGAAACCCCCGATGTACCCGAAGATGCGGAGCCAACCGCAGTGCCTGAACTGACCGAGGAGCCTGTTACAGAACCTGAAGAAGAAGTGGCTGCTGAGGAACCGGAAGAGACGGATTACCTCAATTTTGGCGTGGTTGCGCATCTCTTCTACACCGATCATGAGCGTGCGCTGCAACTGGCCCAGAATGCGGGGTTTGATTGGATTCGGCAGCAGATCCATTGGAAAGATATCGAAGACCCGACCAAGCCGGTGGAGGAGTGGGGCTGGGATCAGCTTGATATTGTGGTGGAGGCGACCAATCGGTATGGCCTGAAGCTACTGATCAGTGTTGTACGGTCACCGACGGTGTATACTGCCGATGGGAGCGATGGTCTGCCGGAAGATCCGGCTACGCTGGGTAATTTTGTCGAGGCGATGGCGCTACGCTACGGCGATAAGGTGCAGGCCTATGAGATTTGGAACGAGCAGAACCTGGCGCATGAAACCGGCGGGCGCATCGAGATTGAGGATGCCGGTCGGTATGTCGAGATCCTGATCGAGTGCTACAACCGGATCAAGGCGGTCAACCCGGACGCCTTTGTGGTAGCGGGTGCGCCCTCTTCGACGGGTGTCACCGATCCCAATATTGCAATCTCAGATATGGACTACTACCGCGCGATGTATTCCTACCGGGACGGCATCATTGATGGGCACTTCGATGTGCAGGCGGTGCATCCCGGTGGCTCGGCCAACCCGCCCGACACGCTCTGGCCGGACAATCCCAGTAGTGCCGAGGGCTGGACGGATCATCCCACCTTTTACTTCCGCCACATTGAGAATGTGCGTAGCGTGATGGAAGAGTTTGGCATGGGTGAGCATAATATGTGGATCACCGAGTTTGGTTGGGCCACTGAGAATGTCACGCCGGGGTATGAGTTCGGCAACCAGATTACCTTTGAGGAACAGGCCGAGTATATCACCGATGCAATTGAGCGAACGTATGAGGAGTATCCCTGGGTTGGAAATGTGTTCCTCTGGAACCTGAACTTTGCCGTACTCTGGAGCCGGCAAGATCCGCCGCAGCCGCTGCATGAGCAGGCTTCTTTCGGTATCCTGGAGGGTGACTGGAGCCCGCGGCCATCCTATCTGGCACTGCAAGAGTTGATTACGCGACTCAAGGCTGAGCAGGGGCGTGCCGGTGAGTAGTGTGGACATCGATAATTGACAGCCGACAAAGATGAACGCCAGGGGTTAACGAACCCCTGGCGTTCATCTTTTTATGGTTCAGGTTCTTCCAGTGTAAGCCCCAACCGTGTGTAGACTGCGCGCGCCAGGGGCCAGTCACGTTCGTCGATCTGCCGGCCCTGCTCAGTTTGCTGCCCGAGGCGTTGCATAAGCTGCTGGTGCGGTGGTGGTAGTGGGATGGCGGGCAGGTAGTAGTGTTGCGCGGTACGACTGACTGGCAGAGTGGGTTGATCTGCCTGGGCGTAGCTTGCCAGCAATGCCTCGGTTTCGCTCAGCGGGAGAATGCCGGCACCCCCACTGCGTTCGCAGGTGACGCGGTAGTAGGACGCCGCGCCGCGCCCACGCCGCCGCCGGATGATCCAACCGGCGTGTAGCAGCACCTCCGGCTGACCATGCTCTTCCCGGGGTTCAATCGCAGTCCAGGTCAGGGTTTGCGGATCGAAGAAGCTGTAGCGTTCGCTACTACCTACGGGACGGCGGCAGGGAGCACCAACCGGCATGGTGGGTGGGAGGGGGGGTAGTTCGGCGATCCGATCATCCAGGGGATGCACGGTGAAGGGATTTGCGC
>CAKZQX010001106.1 GCA_937141995.1 uncultured Chloroflexaceae bacterium
GTTGATCCTGCCTTTCGTGTTGCAGAGTGCCGAGGTGATGAAGAAAGCCGTGGCCCACCTGGAGCAGTTCCTGGAGAAGCAGGAAGGTGTCAGCAAGGGCCGCGTGGTGCTGGCAACGGTCTATGGCGATGTTCACGATATTGGCAAGAGCCTGGTGAATACCATTCTGTCGAATAACGGCTATGAGGTTTACGACCTGGGTAAACAGGTGCCGATCAACACCATCGTGGAAAAAGCGGTCGAGGTTCAGGCCAGCGCTATTGGGCTCTCGGCGCTGCTGGTCAGCACCAGCAAGCAGATGCCGCTCTGTGTGCAGGAGCTTGACCGGCGCGGCCTGAAGTTCCCGGTGCTGGTGGGTGGCGCGGCGATCAACAAGCAGTATGGGCAGCGGATCTTGTTTGTCGAGGGCGAACGCCCCTATGAGCCGGGGGTCTACTACTGCAAAGATGCCTTTGAAGGGCTTCAGACAGTGGACAAACTCGCCGACCCGCAATTGCGCGATGCCTTTGTTGAGCAGCGCATCCAGGAAGCAGCGCAGGCGCTCAACAAGCCGCAGCGCGGGCGTATGGTGATGGCCGATGTTGGGCGTGAGCAGGGCGCGGGTGAAGAGCGCTCGAATGTTTCGCAGGATGTGCCCCTCCCCACGCCGCCCTTCTGGGGGGCGCAGGTGGTACGCCGGGTTCACTTTGATGAACTGTTCGACTGCCTGGATATCAACTCGCTCTACCGGCTACAGTGGGGGGCGAAAAATACCAAAGGCGAGCAGTGGGAGCGGCTGCGCCTTGAGTTTGATCTGCGGCTGCGCGATCTGCGCCGCGAGTCCGAGCGTGACGGCTGGCTCGAACCCAAGATCGCCTATGGCTACTTCCCGGTGCAGCGCGCAGGCAATGAGTTGATTGTGTACGATCCGGTCTCCTATCTGGCGCGCGCGGGGGACAAAGCCGCCCTACGCGAGGTGACCCGGTTCCGCTTCCCGCGCCAACCCCGGGGTGAGCATCTCTGCCTGGCGGACTACTTCGCCAGTGTAGAGAGTGAGCGCGTGGATGTGGCGGCCTTCCAGATTGTCACCGTCGGTGACAAGATTACCGAGTTGTGCGACCGGCTCCAACGTGAGGGTGATTACAGCCGGGGCTACTTCATCCATGGGCTGGGGGTGTCGCTGGCCGAAGCGCTGGCCGAGTATACCAACCGCATGATCCAGCGCGGCCTGGGGCTGAGTGGTTCGCAGGGGCGGCGCTATTCCTGGGGCTACCCCTCCTGTCCTGATCTGGAGGACCATGTGCAGTTGTTTAAACTGCTGCCCTCGGATAGCATCGGCGTCTCGCTGACCAGTGCCTTCCAACTGGTGCCCGAGCAGAGCACGGCAGCGATTGTGATTCACCACCCCGAGGCGAAGTACTTCAGCATCGGCTCAACCCTGGAGCGCGCCGAGGCCGATGTGGCCGGGTGAGGCAACGCGATAACACTGCCCATCAAAAGAGCGGGGGCGCGGAGAAAATCTTCTCCGCGCCCCCGCTCTGCCGGCGCTACGACATCCCCTTTGGGCGGGGCACTGGCGTTGTAGAGCCACTATGCGTCGCACGACTACTGCAATCCCCTTTTGTCGGGGCAAAACCATCCGCAACAGCCGATCTAATGATAGGTGATCATCTGGATGGCGTCAACCACTCTCCACCCGATACTTTCCATGCCCCAGCACCGCCGCTTTGCCTACATGGACCAGCGCGCCCAGTGTCAGCAGCGGACGGAAGGGCTCCAGGTTGCCCGCGTAGGTGATGGAACCAACCAGGCCGCTCAGGTCGAGGCGTTGCTGCTGACGACCGGAGAAGCGCCCCTGGACTGACCAGTCAAGCGCCTGCTCCCGTATCGCTACTGCTTCCGCCGCCGCAATCAGTCTGTGAACGTCGGCGTCCCATGCCGCGCCGCAGTGGACTGCCGCCAGAGTTGAGATCCGCCGCAGCAGTGCGCGCACTAGAACATGGAACGCCGGCACGGTGACAAACTGCTGCCGATGCTTGATGCGTGTCGGCGTCAGGAAGTGCAGTGTCACCTGGCGGGTTGAGAGCAGTTCGGCCCGGGTGGTTATATCTGGTTCGCGTACACGCAGGTTGCACTCACCCACCCGCAGATTGACGCCATCGTAGATCAATTCTTCAACCGACTGCCAGGGATGCACTGCACTGATGCGCTGCACAACATAGCGTCCGGGCGGGTGGCCCAGTCCCATGCGGCCCAACTCCTGAAAGGCCAGCAGAAAGTAGGGCAGGTAGGTGTCGGCGCGGCCGACAAGCACAACTTCAAAGGCGAGTTGCTCACCGGGTTGGTAAAACTGCTGCCGGATTTGGGCGGCGTCGATAATGAATGGCGGCGTGACTTCGTGCATGCCGGGGAAGACCGGACTATCGGCGGGCAGGGTGGGCTCGAAGATATACCCGTAGGGGCAGGCGTTCCCGCGC
>CAKZQX010001107.1 GCA_937141995.1 uncultured Chloroflexaceae bacterium
CCACAGCCTGCCGAGAGCTGTCGAAGGCGGTCTCGATCAGGGTCAGCACGCGCGCCGGCACCGTCCCGGTCAGGATCAGGCGGCGCAGGTCCGCGGGCGTTCCGGCTCCGTCCATGTACCAGCCCAGATGCTTGCGCGCGACGCGAGGGCCCAGCGTGCCGCCGTAAAAGGACAGCATCGCCTCGTAATGCCCGGCGACGATCCGGGCGAGGTCCGTGCCGGTCGGGGCGGCCGCAAAAAAGGTCGGCCCCATCCCGGCGTGGCGGACTCGTCCCGGGGCCGTCAGGGTGGCCCCCAGCCGCGTGACGCCCTGCGTCACCCGTTGTGCGCCCAGTTCTTGTGCCAGGATTTCCCGATTGCCCAGGCCATTTTGCAGGGTAATCACCAGCGTGGTAGTGTCCAGCAGCGGGCGTATACGCGCGGCCGCCTGCGCCGTCTGATGCGCCTTGACCAGCACCAGCACAATATCACACGGCCCGATCACTGCCGGATCGGCCGTTACCCGAACAGCACGCCGTTCGCGCCGGTCGTCGCGTTCACACTCGATCCCGTGCTGCTGGATGGCGGCAATCTGCTCCGGCCAGGTACCCAGCAGCCAGACCGCCGGCCCCGCAACCCCGCTCAGGTAGAACCCCAGCAGGCTGCCCAGCGCACCCACGCCGATGATCCCGATCTTCATTGCTGTTTCATCCGGGCTTGTTCTGTCGCTCTTTCCCAGGCCACCCGCCACCAGCGGCGGCGGGCAAAGTAATCCGGCGTTAGCTCGGCGCGATCCAGGTAGGCCCGCAACCAGAGTTCTAGCGTCAGCACCAGCCAGAGTTTGCCGCCCTGCCGCGGCCAGACTGAACCCTCTCCCCGCAACCAGGCGCGGATCATCTCCGGGCGGAAGAGATCACGCGCCCGCGCCTGCGGACCCAGCAGCAGATCGCCGGCCAGCGTGCGCAGCGGGCCATGCAGCCAGTGCTGCACCGGAACACGCATGCCGCTCTTGGGCCGGTCAACAATGGTGGAGGGGAGGAGATCGCGGACTGCCTGTTTCAACACCCATTTCTCCGTTGTTGCCGCCAGCTTGAACTGCGGCGGAATCGCAAATGAGTAGGCCACAATCGCCGGGTCGAACAGCGGCGAGCGCCCCTCAACTCCGCAGGCGGCCGTCAGCCGCTCAACTTTGGTGAGGATGTGGTGCGCGCCTTTCATGCGCACATTGGCATGCATCAGCCGATTGAGGTAGTGGCGCATCCCGTTAGCCTGCAGGTAAGGTGCAACCAGCCGCTCGAGCGGCGGCGCATCACGCAACGCCTCCAGCGCCGCCGGACTCAGGAGTTGCGGCAGGTCTTCGTAGCATTTGCGGTAGGCGCGCAGATAGATCCGGCTGCGCGCGTCCGGGTCATCATCGTGGCGCTGCAACTCAAACAGCAGCATCGGGATATTTTTCGGGCCACCAAAGCAGGGATCGCCGCCCTCACCATTGAGCAGCACCTGGATGCCCTCATTGGCGGCGGCGCGGGCCAGCAGCATATTCGGCACCGTCAGCGGATCACCCACGGGACAGTCAAGGTAGGCGACCGCTTCGGCCAGGTATGCGGCCACCGTGGCCCCTGTGACGGAGAGCACCCGATGGCGGGTGCGGCAGTGGGTGGCAACCAGCCCGGCATAGGCCAGTTCGTTCGGCAGAGCATCGCCAAAGCTGATCGAGTAGGTGGTCACGGGCCGGTCATGCAGTCGGGCTGCCAGCGCCGTCACCAGACTGCTGTCAAGCCCACCTGAGAGCAGCGCGCCGACCTCCTGGTTGCGTGGCAGATAGTTCCGGGTCACATTCTCCAGCAATGTACGCAGATGCGTGGCATAGACTTCGGGCGGATCATCCGGGTTCCATTCATCCTCACACGGCTCCCAGTAGCGCTCCAGGGTCGCCGTGCCATCCAGCGCAAGCCGCAGGCAGCAACCCGGCAGTAGCTCTTGCACTCCCGCCAGCAACGTCTCGTCACCCGGAAGATAGGCAAAGGTCAGAAATGAGCGTACCGCCGCAAAGTTGAGGCGGGCCGGCAGACGCGGCCAGCGGCGCAGCGTGCGCAGCGATGATGCGGCGGCCCAGATGCCGGCGACGCGGGTGTAGAAGAGGGTGCGCGCGCCAACCGGGTCGCGCAGCAGCAGCAGATGGGTGCTGTCCCAGATTGCCAGCGCAAACATCCCGCTGACCCGGGCCAACCCGGCGGGGCCATACCGGGCATAGAGCCACAGCAATAGTTCTCCATCAGCGCAGGATGCTGCCGGCGCCGGCAGTTCCCGGCTCAGCATGGCAACCAGCGCCGCCCGGTTGTAGAGCGTCACCGCGCCAACGCCGATCAGGGTTGTCCCAGCGGTCGAAACGGTCCATGGACCAGCTTCACTGACGGGACGTTCGCCGGGAATGCTACCCAACGCGGCATGCTGCCCGGCATAGAGCAGGTGCCCGCCCATCCGGGTAATCTCACAAGCCGGTTCGGTTGGAGCCAGTGTGGCACAAAAGCGGGGCATTGCGCATCCTCATACCTATCCAAAATCACTATCACCACCAAAACCGCCATCGGTATCACCATCGCTGTCACCCCCACCGCCATCCCCGCCACCATCCCCGCCACCGCCATTCCCGCTGGTGTTTTCTCTGGCTTTCTCGCGCAGTGCCTGCTCTTCCTCCGCCGAGAGAATCTGCGGCGGAGCCACGATACTGCCCAGCAGCATCCCCGCGCCGATTCCGGTCAGGATAGCACCGACACGCCCCCCAAACGACGTCTCATTCATCGTCACAACCAGATTGTCCGGCGTGCCCCAGGCAGTGCGGCCATAGCCCTGCTCGCGGCCATAGACGGACTGGCCCGAGGCAAAGGTGCGCTTGAGTACGCCATCGCCCAGCAGTTCATCAACACCGGAGTTGCCCTGATTGTCCTGCCACTCGATCCGCCCATCCGGCAGACGCCGCCGCCACTCGAACCGGCCATCGCTGTAAGTCCGGCGCACACTCTTGTCGGCGAGCAGTTCATCTTTGTAGGTGAGAATACCGGGTTGTTGAGTCATGCGGTTGCTCCGTTTTCCGTATGCTGTATCCCGTCGTTCTCGTCACATGTTACCCTGTGGGCCAGGTCATAAAGCCGCCGGCCCGTTCGCGCCGCCAGTCGGGCAGCCGGCGTGGTGGTGGCACCAGGTCCAACACAATCCGGCGCAGCGCCAGCAGTAGCCGGGCCGGCTTGACAGCGGCAACTTCTGCGCACCAGCCGCCATGGAGCCAGGTGCGCTCGTGGGGCGTAAGCGCTGCCGGCCAGTCATGCACTGCAACCATAGATGCCGGCGTCCGGGTTGCAAAGAGATGCAGGCGCAACGCATGCGCCGGCCGCAGACCGATGGATATCAGTGCGATGGTATCAGGCAGTTCCAGGTGCGCGCGCACCTGGTTAGCCAGGGCCACACCCTCTGCGCCCGCGTCATGCAGCAGGTAGACGCCGGCCGTCGGCGTACGCAGCAGCATCGCGCGGAGCGCATCCGGCAGGGGTGTCGCCGCCGCCAGGTTGAGGACGGCGCAACTGGTTTCGATATGAAAAAGATTTGCCAGCAGCATCCCGGCAATCTCCGCATTCTGGCAGATCAGCAGGCGCGGCACCCCGTAGTCGGTCAGGTCGGGTGCGTCACCTACTGGCCGGAACTGCGGCGGTTCGGTTGTCGTCAGCAGACCCGGCGGCGTGCCCCACCGGTCTGTGTAGGCTTGCAACAGTTCTGCAAAGCGCGCATACTCCAGTGGTGGCGTCAGCGTAAAGGGCGCCATGCGGACCAGCCGCAGCCCGCCAACCAACAGCGTGTGCAGCGCCGCCAGACGTACCGCACGACGGGGCTGCCCCAGCAGTGCCGGCGTGATGAGTACTATCCCGGCAGCCAGGCTCCAGCTTGCCGTCTGGTTCGTCAATCCGGGCGGCAGATGCAGGGTGCGGCACATCTCATAGTAGAGTTGTCGCCGAGTGTAGCGGATCTGGCCCGGTGCGGCAACTTGTTCAATACTCCTGGTCAGTACCCTGGTCAGATCATGCATAACTACTCAGGCCAAGTCAGAAAGCCAACCGCCTGTGCCGCGTGTTGTGCCTGCTGTTCGGGATCGCTGCTGCGTTGGGTTGCTACCGCCTGCCGTGGCACAGCCCGGTCAACCGCCTGCGCCACGGCCCGGATCAACCGTACAGGTGAAACTGCCGGCAGTGGTGTATAAAAACCCTGCTTTAACCAGTCGAACTCTTGCCGGCTCAACATACCGGCCTGGATCGGGTCAGGCGATGGCGCGACCCGCTTCTGCAACAGGCGCAGCAATTCCGGCGATGGATTTGCGCCGAGACACAGCAGGTTATGCTGGATTGCCTGGCGTGGATGTAACCCAACGTCAATCACGCTGTGATCGGAGCGTAAGCCCAGCGCCAGCGGCAGACTGCGGACCAGGGTACACCCCTCCAGGCCGGCATCGTGCAGGATCACCAGTGGGCGCTGCGGGTTAGACCGGAGCGCTACCAGAGTGGCTTCCTCGTCAGGAGTACGCCGCCCATCCCCCGGCAGCAACCCGATGCCCAACCGCTCCGGGACATGATTGGCCCGCAGGCAGGTCAGAATATCCGACACAGGACAGGCCAGCACTGCCCGCTGGTTGGCCGGCGCCGGATCGGGTGGCAGCGGCCGGCGCGGATCGATCATGCCCGGCGGTAGTGCCTGGTAGACCTGCTGCCACCGGACGATCACATCTCGTTGGAAATCGCGGAACTTCATCGGCAACTGGGGACGAAATGGGCGACTTATCCTGATAGCAATAATTACCAGTGAAACCCCAAACATAATCGCAAGAACTAATGAAATTACTATGCTTAATGGAAGTTCTGTCGCAAATAATACAACTATGATCAGAAATATTCCAGGAAATATACTGGCAAAAAGTGTACCAAAAATCTTACGAAAGGGGTGAACGGGCTTTTGGGCTTTCACCGCTTTAAAACTCATTGCATGGTATAACTGACCGGCGGTGTACCCAATCGTACCATACTGACTAATTTTCTCCGCTACCTGTGCCAGGCGCAGATCATGCAGGTGCAGCCGGTTACGTTTGGGCTCAAGCGCAAACTCCTGCCGACATTTTGAACAACGCCGACCGCCGCGTTCACGATAGAGCAAATCAGCAGAGCAGTGAGGACATTTCATAGTATCACGGAGTTGGGGCCAGGCCCCGGCTAATGCTGTTCCAACGTCCAGGCCAGTTTACGCAGCACGGCGGCAATCCGCTCACGCCAGGTGAGTGTCATATGCAAGGTTGCCTGCGGCATCTCCTGTTCGAGCCGGCGGAGGGCACGCGCCAGATCGGTGTAGTCAACATCGCGTGCTGAGTGGTGCAGCGCTTCTGCCTGATCTAGATGTAGATGAAAATGACTGTGATTGTGGTTGTGACCATGCGTATGTAAGGAATGCTCTCCGGCCGGCACCGGAACCGGGTGCGGCACCGCCAACTGCCGGGCGTAGCGTTCCGCCTGATCCGCCGTAATTGCGTACTCTTCATGGTCCAGGCCCATCCCTGTGTTGGAGACAACCAGGTGGAGCGGATCGGCTGCACGATTGTTAAACGAATGCGGCATCATCGCGGGAATGCGCAGCAAGGTACCGGGCAGCAGGCGAACATTCACCACCTGCTCCATCTGCTGATCATACAGGCCGCAGGAGGCGTAGCCCAGGCTCAACACAAAATGCTCGGCTCCATGGGCATGCGGCGTGAAGGCGCTATGCGGACGCATCATGCCCACTTTGTAAGTCGCATTGGTAGGGTTCTGCTCCGAGGTTGCCGCGCTGCCGATAAGGTAGCGGGCAAAATGCCCTTCGTCAATAAACCGCAGGAAAGCGCTTCGATCCGCTACGCACTGGAGTGGATCAAGCAACTGCAGATTGCCTCGGGTGAGAATATGGATGGTCCCGGCGGGATCAAACAGATACACCTCTGCGCCCGCCGGCAGCACCTGCTGAAGTTGCCGGGTGTAACGCGCGGTATGCATATGGCCCCTCCCTTGTTCTAACTCTTGAATGCACGGGCAACGCTACGATTTTCTATTGTACTGCTGGAGTGGATCGTACGCGTTAAGATCATGTTAAGAAATCTGGCGCAATTCATTCGCACCAGGTACTATCCCTCGGGTGGTGGCTGTTCGCCCTCCGGTGGCGGCGGCTGCTCGCCCTCC
>CAKZQX010001108.1 GCA_937141995.1 uncultured Chloroflexaceae bacterium
CGCCTTCCGCGATGCTGTGCAGCGCGCCGAGCTGATCCGCGTCCATCGCGAACTTCTCGAAGCTCGCGACGAGGCCGCCCTCCAGCCACCCCGCGGCGTGGAGGCAGAAATTCACGCCCCCGAGCAGCATCGCGTTGAGCGTGTTCGCGGTCTCGTAGGCCGCCTGCGCGTCGGGGAGCTTCGAGCCGCAGAGCGAGCCGCCCGAGCGGAAGGGCAGCCCGAGCCGGCGCGCGAGCTGACCCGCGCCGTAGAGGATCTTCGACGCCTCGGGCGCGCCGAAGGTGGGCGAGCCCGAATTCATGTCGATCGAGGTCACGAAGGCGCCGAACACCACCGGCGCGCCCGGCCGGACGAGCTGCGAATAGGCGATGCCCGCGAGCGCCTCGGCGAGCACCTGCGTCAGCGTGCCCGCGATCGCCACCGGCGGCGCCAGCGGATGGAAGGCTGGTTCGCCCGCCCGCGCCCGCAGCAGCCGCGCATAGCGATCCAGCACCTGTGCCGCGTGGCTACCGGCGTCGCTCAACCATCCCTCCAGCGTCTCCTGCGGCCACTTCTGCCGGTTGATACTCTGGAAACGCCCATTGCCGCAACCCCGGCATGATCATTGTGTGATCCGACCAGGCTCTGGATGTAGATCCCCGGCACACCCGCCGGTGCCAGCATCATCGCCTGCGCAGTCATAAACCGCGTCATGCCGGTTGTAGGTGACTCAACGATATGCGGGTTGGAAAAGGCATCAAAGCAGGTAATATTCAACGTAGAAATACGCTGCGTGCCGTCGGGATTGGTGCGGTAGGTGACATGCCCACCGTGGGCCAGTGTGCGTGCCGCCAGACTCTCGATTGCTTCCGCGCTGAGCAGTTCCTCGGCCACCTGGATGTCGATCCCATCAGGTGCGTCAAGGAAGTTCAAACAGGTGGTTCCCTCGGTCGCCGGTTCCAGTCCTGTGGCCCACTCCGTCAGGGGTTGCGCGTTGCCCTCGGCAAAGCTCTGCAAGACCAGCGGCGCCAGCGACGACTGGGCAATCAGTTGCGCCTCGTTGGTGCCATTGCCGATGAAACTGCTCCGTTCCGCAGGCGTGCCGGGAGTGTCCACCAGCAGCAGCACCTCGGACGCCACGGCATCCAGCACGCTACGCACCAGTTGCAGGATGCGATGGCTCTGTGGCAGATGCATGCAAGAGGTACCCGGCTCCTTCCAGAGGAAGGCGATATCGGTCAGTCGGAGGATTGTTGCGCCGCGCTCAACATACAACAGCAGCCGTTCGATCATTGCCGGCAGCAGGTCGGGATTGGCATAGTTCAGATCAACCTGGTCAGGTCCGAAGGTGGTCCAGACATACTGCGTGCCCGTGGCGGTTTCAAACGGTGTCAGCAGCGGGCGTTCATCGAGATGTACCACCTGCGATAGATCGGTAGCGGGGTCAGCCACGATAAAGTAGTCGGTGTAGGGTGCTTCGCCGCGCAGGAAGCCCTGAAACCAGGCGCTATCGACCGCCACACGACTGAGAACAATGTCAAACATCAATCGGAAATGCTGACCGACCGCCGTGACATCGTCCCAGGTGCCCAGCGCGGGATCGACCTGCGAATGATCCACCACCGCGAAGCCGTCGTCAGCGGTGGCGGGGTAGAAGGGCAACAGGTGAACCGTGCTGATCAAACCGGCAAAGTAGCGTTCCAGCACGTTGGCGAGGGAATGCAGCGGCGCAACTTCAGGCGCGCGCACCTGGTCGCCATACGTGGTCAGAACCGCATCGGCCTGGGAGATATGCTCGCTGAGGGCGGGCCGATGGGGCGCTGCGGCAACTGCCCGCCGTCCGGCATGCTGCTCTAGCAGGTGCTGCAACCGGCGAAAGCTCTCCGCGCCCCGTTCCGGGCCATAGAGATCGGTCAACTGCTCTACCATCTGTGCGCGTAATGCCGCGGACAGACTGAATGGTTGGTCTGGCTGATCGGCCATGGTACACTCCCACTTGCATCACCTTTACCCGATGTTATACCTGTCGTGACATGATACCATGAGCGGGTTATTTGTTGTGACGTTCCCTTGATAACAGGAGTTACGCGGTGGGCGTTCAAATCAGGCATGTGCCTGTATGAACGGCCCGATGCGCCTGCGGCAGCATGGTACTCTTTTTTCTTTTGCACAAAACATTTGCACGAAATGCAAATGTTTTGTGCAAAAGACTGGAATCTTCCGCCCTGCCGGAGGCGAAATACGCTTTCGGGTCAGTGACCGCGTAACGCGTGTTGATAATAAGGTCATGCGGTGACTCCGCTGGACCTGAAGGCGTCTTCACCCGGCTGCCGGCGTATCACCGCATGATCGAAACTCGGGGTATCATGCTGATAGGAAGCACCGACAAACAGAGAACGCAGAAAACATACACGGTTCGATAATGGTGCGTCAGGTGCGCATTGTTCCCTGTTCCTTTGTTCTCTGTTCTCGCTATGACCTGCATACAATAATGGAAAGGAGATACTGAGTGACCCAGCCAGACCAGGTTGAAGATTTTATTCGGGTTGTTGCTGTGTGTGGTAGTCTCCGTCCAGGCAGTTACACCCGGATGGCGCTGGAGATTGCCCTGCGGGGCGCGGCGGAGCTTGGCGCGCAAACGCAGTTGCTTGATCTGCGTGAGTATGAACTGGCGTTTTGTAATGGTAATAAACGTGAGAGCAACTATCCCGCCGATGTGTTTCGCCTGCGCGAAGAGATCCGGCAGGCTCAGGGGATTATCCTGGGAACACCGGAGTACCATGGCAGCATGAGTGGCGTGCTCAAGAATGCGCTCGATCTGATGGGGTTTGCCGAGTTTGAGGGCAAGATGATCGGCCTGGTTGGTGTGTCGGGTGGGTCAACCGGCGCGATCAACTCGCTGAACGGGTTGCGCAATATTGGCCGGGCGCTGCATGCCTGGGTGATCCCGGAGCAGGTCTCCATCGCGGAGTCCTGGAAGATGTTCACGCCGACGGGGGAGCTACCGGTTCCCGCGCTGGAGACGCGCCTGCTTGACGTGGGCCGCCAGGTGGCGCGCTTTGCCTACCTGCACACCGCCCGCCAGTCCAGGGAGTTCCTGCAGCTCTGGGAGACCGCACCCGAGAATCCCGGTGGCGCTAATCGTTAGATCATTTGCACAGTGGACATAATTCCAAGACAATATCGGTGGAAAGAACAGACAAATGTAAAACAAAGAACAAACACGTTGTTTGCTACCCATACGCCCGGTACAGGTTATTCTGTGTGCTCTATTGCGTCTATATCATGCAAACTCATCAAAGAGGTTCAATGAAGGTCTATCTTATTCGCCATGCGCAGAGTGAGGAAAATGTCCTCGATATGAAGGTGCGCTCGACGATTCAGGATTTTAACGAACTGGTACGCCGTTCCCACGAGTCACCGTTGACCAGGGAGGGCGAGATCCAGACGCGCATTGTGGTGGAGAAGCTGACCGGGGCGCGCATTGAACGGCTCTACAGCAGTCCTTTTGTGCGCACTCTCTCCACGGCGACCGCGATTGGTGAGGCGCTCGGCCTGACGCCCCAGCTTCTGGATGATCTGCGTGAAGTGTTGCCCCGTCCCATGAGCGAGCGTCGCAGAGAAGCGCCGCTCAAACGGCTGTTTGTTCGCGGCTATGTCGAAATGCTCTGGCCCTGGGGGGATGGTGAAACCTGGATGGAGTGCTACCGCCGCGCCAAAGCCGTCTGGCATGAGATAACCCGCGAGCCTGCCTGCGAGATCGCAGTTGTTTCCCATCGCGGGCTGATTTCGCTCATTCTGCTCTACCTCACCTGGCACCGTGATTGGCGCGTCATCACCAGCGATATTTCCAATGGTGGGGTTTCGATTATCACGCGCCGGAAATTGTAACCGGCAGAACTTGATCGTTGTAATTTTCTACAATGATATGTACCTTACAATCGTCTGAAATAGACTGGCGATCATGGCCCCAGACATGACGGTATGATTACGGCTGTTCAACCAGGCTAAAAAAGATATGGTCACTGTCGTTTGATGGTGCAGATAGGTTTTCTCGCCGGCAATCTGCATCGGAAAGACAGAGCCATGATCCATCTTCATCATTTACGCCGTAGCCGCGCTCTTACATTCCTTGACCTGTCTCATCTGACGGGCCTGCCCCCTCGCGTGATTGCCGAGGCCGAGTATGGCCTCCGCACACTGACGCCGCAAGAGGCCCAGCGCCTCGCCCTGGTATTTGATATCGCTGACGCCACCCGGTTGACGCAGCCGCTGCATATTCCGTATCCGAATCCGGCCCAGGCAATGGCCCACTCGCGCCGGTCAGCCTGGATTATCGCGCTGTTGCTGCTGATTGTGCTGATCGGCTTTGGCGGGCTGCATCTGCTGCCGCCGGGCTTGCCGGCCGAGGCCAGTGCAGCGCGTCCGGCGCAACGTCTGGCGGCGGTTTCGGCTGCCGGCAGCACCCGGCGTGCCGTCCTCCCCGCAACGGCTTCCGCAACCGTGACGCTCGTGCCCACGGCAACTGCGTCAGCTTCGCCGACCGCGCCTGTCGAGATGCGCCGGCTGGCGGCCCAGTCGCCGGTGTTACCCACCCTCACCCCGACGCCCACTCCCACCGCAACACCGCTGCCGACCGCGACGCCGCTGCCAACCGCGATACCAACCATCATATCGGCAGCCGTGCCGTCAATCCACGCTTTCTCGCTGGATGTAGGAGGACCGGTAGGTTGCCCCTTGCAGCCCGCTACCGGACGCGTGGTTATGACGCAGGGCTATGGTGTCGGCTCCCACGAACCGGCCGATGTCTGGGGCGCAGTTGACCTGGCTGTGGATGGCAATGGCGACGGCAGTGCCGACCGCGATGCTACCCTCTACACGCCGGTTGTCGCTACGCATGGCGGGGTGGTGCAGATTTCGCTCGATAGCTGGCCCGGCGGCAATCATGTCTGGCTGACCGATCCGAGCAGCGGCTGGAGCACCGGCTATGCGCATCTCGCCTTTGTGATGGTTGAGGATGGACAGACGGTTGCGCCCGGAGCTTACCTGGGCCTGGCGGGGAGTACCGGCCAGTCCAGTGGGCCACATCTTGATTACCAGGTCTGGTATGGCGGCACCAATATCGATCCGACCACCCTGGTGAGTGTCTGCCGGTGAGGTTATATCCAGATACGCAGGCCGGTCGCCGCGCGCCAGGCAGCGGCCTGCTCCGGCGTGGCTCCCGGCACGCGAATGCCGGCACCCCCGGCAGTACGCCACGCGCCCAGCGGCGGTTCCTCGTCCTGCAGCTCGTACTGCCAGATGATCCCGGCAAAAGGCGCGTAGTCTTCCGGCTCGGCCTGAACGGTCCAGGGTAGCAGCAACCAGAGTCGGGGTGAGACGCGCTGCTCGCTGGGTACAGGCTGTTGATAGACCGCCAGCCGATCCAGGTAGCCGGGAGTATGTGGCAACGCATCCCGCCAGGCGCGCAACTCGACGGGAGCGGGAGCGCTATCGCATAGCAGGTAGAGATCAAACAGCGTGGTGGGGTTGGCGGCCAGGGCTGCATTCACTGCCGGCGTGAGCGTGGGCAGATCGCTGGCCCGCACAATTAGATCAACATGGCGTGCAAGCCGACTCACCGGCAGCGAACCGCCGGCTGTCAAAACCAGATGCGCAACCGGCATATTCGGCGAATGTGGCGGTGCTGTGGCTGGATCAGGGCTGCGTTGCAGTGCTTCCCGCCGGGGCTCCGGCAGCCCGTCAATGGCGTCCGGGTCCATCCTCGCCTGCAGTTTCAGCTCCCGCCGCAGATGCCGCAGGTCGGCATGACTCAATCGGTCGGTATGCAACACATAGTAGGGTGGGCGCTCCTGAAAAGCCAGACCGAACTCCGCAGCATGCCGGCGTATGGCAGTGCCGGGCAGCACCTGCAGCATAAAAATGTCAAAATTGCCAAGCTGCTCCCGTTCGATAAAATCCAGGGTGGTCTGCACCCCGGCCGCATCATCCTGCGGCAGTCCCAGAATCACATCCAGCAACACCTCGATATCGTGCGCAAGCAACCGGCGCGTACCCGCCGCCCACTTCCGCAGATCGGTCTTGCGCCGGCTGGCCGCCAGTGCCACCGAATTGGCCGTCTGCAAGCCCACCTCGGCCACCCGCAGCCCGGCGCGGTCCAGCGCGGCGACAACTTCGGCGTTGAGATGCTCGCCCCGCAGTTCGGCATAGAGCGCGAGGGCATGGTCGGCATTCAGATCT
>CAKZQX010001109.1 GCA_937141995.1 uncultured Chloroflexaceae bacterium
TACACTTGCGCCTGATGTTCGTCCGCCGCTGCCGTCCACCGTCCGCCGTCTTTCGTCTTTTCTCCTGCACCCTTCCACTTTTTCCGTTATAATATCTATATCCCCACAGAATGACAATACACGTCAGAATGCAACGACGAGGAGGTGGCATGAGCGTTTACAACCCCCTTGACCCGGATTTTGCCTTTACCATCGGCATCGAAGAAGAGTATCAAATTATTGACCCGGAAACCCGCGAGCTACGTTCCTACATCACGGAGATCCTCGACGACGGGCATGCGCTCCTGCGCGAGCAGATCAAGGCCGAACTGCACCAGAGTATCGTGGAAGTCGGCACCAAACCCTGCCGCACCATCTCCGAGGCCCGCGCCGAGTTGCAACATCTGCGCGGCACCATTGCCGGACTGGCGAGCAAGAAGGGCCTGCGGATTGCCGCCGCCGGAACGCATCCCTTCTCCTCCTGGATCGATCAGGAGATTACGCCGTTTGACCGCTACCGCGGACTGCTTGATGAAATGCAGGATATTGCCCGGCAACTGTTGATCTTTGGGATGCACTGCCATGTCGGCATGCCGAACTGCAATGTCACTATCGAGATGATGAATATCGTGCGCTATCTCCTGCCGCATCTGCTGGCGATCTCCTCTTCGTCACCTTTCTGGATGGGGCGCACAACCGGCTTCAAATCCTACCGCAGCGTGATGTTTAGCACCTTTCCGCGCACCGGCATTCCACCCTCATTCGTTTCAGCGACCGAGTTCGATAACTATGTCAGCTTACTGATCAACACCGGCTGTATTGACGACGGCAAGAAGATCTGGTGGGATCTGCGACCGCACCCGGTTTTTAGTACGCTTGAGTTCCGCATCTGTGATGTGGCGACGCGGCTGGAAGAGTGCCTGGCGCTGGCGGCTTTTAAGCAGGCCATAGTAGTCAAATTCTACAAGCTCTTTGAGCAAAACATGACCTTCCGGTCCTATCGCCGCGCGCTGATTAACGAGAACAAGTGGCGTGCCCAGCGCTGGGGGCTGGACGGCAGGCTGATTGACTTTGGCAAGCGCACCGAGGTCGAGGCCAAAGCGCTGGTGCATGAAATGGTTGAACTGGTGGACGATGTTGTGGATGAGTTGGGCAGCCGCAAGGAGGTTGAGTATCTGCTGCATATCGCTGACCATGGGAGCAGTGCTGACCGCCAGCTTCGGGTCTTTGAGGAAACCAACGACCATCGCGCCATTGTTGATAACCTGGTTGCCGAGACAATGGAAGGTATTGAACTGTTACACTCATGACCAGTTGTTGCAGCGTTGTGCATGCGGGACACCAACGCTTGATCGTATGGTATACTACCGGGAAATTATACCTTCCCGCGCCGACATGTTATGGTACTGGAGACCAGATTTACCGGGAATACGCGGTTTTGGATATAATGTTGTGGAGCGTGCGATGGCGTTCGTGCAGATTGAGACGGTTGCGTCTGTCCTCCCGCGTCGCTGTCGCTGTCCTGGTTAACCCGGCCGTACTAGTGCATCATTAATCTTGTGCAAATTTGCGCCCCAGCGGCGTTACGACCATTCACAGGATCTTTCGCACCCAATATGAGATATGACAATGATTGTCACAACAGCGATGTTGCTGAACTGGCTACGGCGCACAGCCGACGGCATTCATACTCAGTGTGAGCTACTAACCGCCCTTGATGCGGCGATTGGTGATGCCGATCATGGGATTAACCTTGACCGGGGCTTTCAATCGGTTGTGCATTCCTTACCCGCACTGACAGATCACGACGCGGGACATATTCTGAAAGCAACCGGAATGCGCCTGATCTCGACCGTGGGCGGCGCAAGTGGGCCGCTCTATGGTACTGCGTTCCGGCGTGCCGGCATGACCCTGGAACAGCGGCAGACCGTCACACCGGAGGAACTTCTGCTGGCCCTCCGCGCCTTTGTGCAGGGTATCAAAACTATGGGACAGGCGGAGCAAGGTCAAAAAACGATGCTTGATGCTCTGATACCGGCACTCGTAACCCTGGAAGCGGCGTTAGCCGCCAGCACTGATCTGCCCGCCGCGCTCGAACAGGCGGCCCTGGCCGCTAACGCCGGGGCCGAGGCGACTATTCCGCTGGTGGCTCAGCGCGGACGGGCTTCCTACCTGGGGGAACGTTCTGCCGGGCATAAAGATCCGGGGGCTACGTCTGCGGCGCTTATTCTGTATGCACTGGCCGAAACAGTTGCGGAGGCAGCATGAATGCAGAACATGTCTTGACCGGTAGCGCTGCCACACCCGGCATTGCGATTGGTCCTGCCCTACTCTACCATTTGCGCCCCGGCAAATCCGCGGGCGGGCGTTCCCGGCAATCGGCACCGGGTGACGCATCAGCCACGGCGACGATCTTGCCACAGGCCGAGCTTGAACGCCTCGACAAGGCCATTGCGACGGCCGACACGGCTATGGCCGCAGCCGAGACCCGCCTGCGGGAGCTGGATCGGCTTGCGGCGGCTCAGATCTTTAGTGCGCACCGGATGCTGCTGCGTAGCCCCGCCCTGCGTGAGCATACCCAGACTTTGATCGTTGAGATGGGCTATCGTGCAGCCGAGGCCATCGTTGAAGCGGGCGAAGATCAGGCCGAACAGCTTTCCGGGTTGATTGCTCCCTATGTCAGCATGTTTGTGGCGGATATCCGTGGCGTGGTTGAACAGGTGCAGCGCATTCTGATTGGCGAAAGCTCGCTGGAAAATCAACTGACGCAACCATCTATTGTTATCGCGCAAGACCTGGGGCCGTTCGAGTTGATGCACATTCCCCAGGATCGGCTGCTGGGCCTGGCATTGATCGGCGGTGGTCCCACCGGGCATTCGACCATCCTGACGCGCGCGCTGGGTGTGCCGACCGTCATTGGTCTGGGGCCGGCGGCCCTGGATTATCTGGCAGATGGCGTGATCGTCGCTCTCGACGGCGATGCCGGGCGCATCGTGATTTCACCGACGGAAGAAACATTGGTGCAGATGCGGGCCAGCGCGGCGACCCAGGCCGAACGGCAGGCGGAACTGCGTGATCAGGGGAATCTTGCCTGCGTAACGTCTGATGGACAGCGGGTGACGCTGTTGGCGAATGTGGCCTCCTCCACCGAGGCCCGCATTGCGCGTGAATATGGCGCGGAGGGCATCGGCTCTCTGCGCACGGAACTCTTATTTCTCGAACGGCCGACGCTGCCCGACGAGGAGGAACAGGTTGCGCTCTACAGCGCGGTTGCGGCGGAACTGCCCGGCCTGCCGATTGTCATCCGTACGCTGGATCTTGGCGGCGACAAGCAGTTGCCCTCATTCCCGTTGCCAAAAGAAGACAACCCGTTTCTGGGTTGGCGCGGCATCCGCATCGGGTTGAGCCATCCGGAGGATCTGCTGCTGCCGCAACTGCGTGCGATGCTGCGAACCGGCGCAACCGCGAACATTCGCATCGTTGTGCCAATGATTAGCTCCCTCGCCGAGTTTCGCCGGGTGCGGGCCTTCCTGGAGCAGGCGCATAGCCAGTTGCTTGTTGCGGGCATACCCTGTGCGCCCCGGCTTCAGCTTGGCGTGCTGATCGAAGTCCCGGCGGCGGCCATTATCGCCGATGCGCTGGCCCAGGAAGCAGATTTTATCAGTATCGGCACCAATGACCTGGTACAATATGCGTTGGCCTGTGATCGTACCAGTCAGCGGGTTGCGAACCTGTACCAACCGCTGGCACCGGCCATCCTGCGCCTGATTGCAATGATTACCGATGCGGCCCACCGCCACGGGCGACTCGTCTCGATCTGTGGTGAGATGGCCGGCGATCCGTCTCTGACGGCACTGCTCATTGGCCTGGGTATTGATGAATTGAGTTGTGCGCCGGCGGCCCTGCCACGCCTGCGAGCGGCTGTTCGGGCAACCGATGCCGCCGCTGCTCGCCAGCAGGCCCGGGCCGCGCTGACTGCCGGCAGCCTGGACGAAGTCCGGGTCGTGTTGCGTACCGATGGACCACAGTAGCCGGTAGTACTGGCCTGCCGGATGCGCCCGCTGTTGATTGTATGGCTCGCCAATGCTCTATTTTTGCTTACCGTGTGTCCTCTCAGAAAGAAGAAATTGTAACCGGGGAAAACCTTGACCCTCCTGCACAGGGCTGATACTTATGCTACAATACGACAATTGGCGGGTCTGACAGAAGAAGTGACACGTATACCCGAACGCCTCGGGCCCATGAACTACGCAAGGTATCCTCGCTGTACTAAGGAAACCGTATGACTCAGACTCCACCCAATGGCACACACACGTCCACCGTGTCGGCTCCTGATCTGACGGACTTGATCGCAACGGGACGACAACGTGGCTATGTTACACTCGATGAGTTGCTCCAGTTGGTGCCCGCGCCGGAAGAAGCGTCGGAAACCATCGATGCTATCTATGCGGCCCTGGCTGAAGCCAGTATTCCGGTACACGACGCTCCGGAAGATGGATCTGATGAGGATTCGTCTTCGTCGGGGGATGCGGATCTGCATGAAGAGTTGTCCGACGCCCTCCTTGGCGATAGCGTGCGCCTTTATCTGCGCGAGATCGGCCAGGTGCCGCTCCTGACGACTGAGCAGGAGCAGAAACTGGCCCGCGCTATTGCTGCCGGGCAGGAAGCTGCGCGCCAGTTGCCGACGCTACCGGCCAATAGTCCGGAACGCCTGCAAATGCGCTCCCAGATTCTGGCAGGCGATCATGCGCGTCAGCAGATGGCCGCCGCCAACCTGCGTCTGGTGGTCAGTATTGCCAAGCGCTACCGTGACCGTGGTCTACCGCTGCTCGATCTGATTCAGGAGGGTAGCCTGGGGTTGTTGCGCGCCATTGAGAAGTTCGATGTGAATAAGGGCTACAAGTTCAGCACCTACGCCACCTGGTGGATTAAACAGGCACTCAGTCGGGCACTGGCCGACCAGTCACGCCTGGTACGCCTGCCGGTTCACCTGGGTGAGACGCTGAACCGCATCCAGGCCGCGCGCCGCCAGTTGACGCAGGAGCACGGGCGCGACCCCACCGACAAGGAGTTGGCCGATAAGCTCGAAATGAGTGAGGAGAAGCTGCGCGAACTGCGTCGCACCGCGCAAGATCCGGTCTCCCTGGCAACCCCAGTCGGTGAAGAGGCCGACCGCCCCCTGGCGGACTTTATTCCTGATCCGCATGCGCTCGATGCCGACGATGCCGCCGCCAGTGGTATGCTGCGCTCGCAGATTGCCGCCGCGCTGGATCAGTTGACCGACCGGGAACGCAAGGTGCTGGAACTGCGGTATGGTCTGACTGATGGGCAGCCACGCACGCTGGAAGAGGTGGGCAAAGCCTTTGGCGTGACCCGCGAACGTGTGCGCCAGATCGAGGTTAAGGCGTTGCGTAAACTCCGCCACCCCCGGCTCGGGAAGTTGTTAAAAGATTACCTGGATCAGATTTAGTGGAACCTATCCTGTCGCCTCGCCGGCAGCGCCTTGTCACGCAGGCCGATGAGCTTGCTGCGCGCTTTGCACAACGCGTTGATGCCCACGAACGCGCCGGGACTTTTCCTCGTGAGAACTATGTCGATTTGCACGAAACCGGCTACCTGCGCTGGTTCGTGCCTCCGGCGTATGGCGGCGAAGGTGCAGATCTCTACGAGATTGTACTGGCCCAGGAACACCTGGCACGCGGTGATGGCGCGACTGCAATGGCGCTCGATATGACGATCCATCTGATTGGTCGTCTCACTACGACGGCGAGTTGGCCCCAGTCGGTTTTTGCCGAGGTCTGCCGCAGTATTGTCGCCGAGGGGGCGTTGATCAATGCCGCCGCGACCGAGCCGGAGATGGGCAGCCCCGCGCGTGGCGGTCTCCCGGCAACTACTGCTACCCCCACCGCGGGCGGTTGGCTAATTAATGGGCATAAGCTCTTCGTGAGTATGGCCCCGGTGTTGCGCTATTTTCTGGTCAGTGTGGCGCTACCTCCCGGCCCGGACATGCCCGAAGGCGGGAAAGCCAATGCTATTGTGCAGGCTGATGCTGCCGGGTTGCGCCTGGAGGATACCTGGAGCGATGCGCTGAGTCTGCGTACCAGCGGTAGTTTTGATGTGATCCTCGACAATGTCTTTGTCTCCGACGACTGGTTGGTAGAACGGCAGCCCGTCGGCAGTCCGCCCCCGTTTGATCCAACCGTTCAGATGGCCTGGTTTGCGCTGTCACTCGCGGCGGTTTACCTGGGCATCGGACAGGCGGCCTGTGATACTGCCTGTGCCTACGCCCGCGAACGTGTACCCAGCGCGCTGGGCAAGCCGATTGCCACCCTGCCCGGCATCCAGCGGCGGATCGGTGAGATCCAGGTGCCGCTGATGGCAGCCCGCGCCTTGCTGCACCAGACTGCTCGCGCCTGGGTTGACGATCCCGATGGGCGCGGTGCGCTGGCTTCCCAGGTGGCGGCGGCGAAATACCTCTGCACCAATGCCGCAGTTGAAGCAACTGACCATGCGCTACGGGTCGCCGGTGGGTTTGGCCTGACGCGCAAACTCCCGCTGGAACGCTTCTACCGCGATGCCCGCGCCGGCCTGACGCATCCGCCCCAGGATGACATGGCGCTGGAACTGGTGGGGCGAACGGCGCTGGACGGGTAAGGAAGCTGTCATGCAGTTTGGTCTCTGTCTCTCCGCGCAATATCTGCCGGGCGATGACCCGGCGGCTCGTTTCCGTGAGCATATTGTACAGGCGCGGGATGCGCAGGCCGGTGGGTTTACCTCGCTCTGGGCCAGTCATCACTATCTGGCAAGTCCCTTCCAGATGCTGCAACCGCTGCCAGTGCTGGCGCGCCTGGCCGGCGAAGTCCCCGGCATGACTATCGGGACGGCCATCCTGCTTATTCCGCTGCTCAACCCGATTGATATTGCCGAGCAGGTGGCAACTCTGGATATAATCTGTGAAGGTCGCTTCGTCTTTGGCGTGGGTCTGGGCTACCGCGCGGTTGAAAACGAGGTGTTCGGTGTGCAGAAAGGGCAGCGGGTCTCCCGCTTCACCGAGACGCTCACGCTGATCAAACGCCTCTGGACTGAAGAACAGGTTGATGTGGCCGGTCAGCACTACACCTTCCAGGGGCTCACGCTGGTGACGAAGCCGGTACAGCAACCCCACCCGCCGATCTGGATAGCGGCCAACAACGATGCGGCCATCTGCCGGGCGGCCCGGATGGGTGATACCTGGCTGATCAATCCGCATGCCACGCTCGCAACCCTGCGCGCTCAGGTGGATCTCTTCCGTGAGCAGTGTCGCGCAATCGGGCGACCCTTTCCCGCCGAATTGCCAATCATGCGCGAGTTGTTTATTGCGGAGGATCGAGAAACGGCCCTGCGCGAGGCACAGCCCATCCTGGAGCAGAAGTACCGCGCCTATAGCACCTGGGGGCAGGCCAAAGCGCTGCCACCGGGCGAGCATTTTGAACTGCCTTTTGACGAACTTCTGCGGGATCGTTTTATCATTGGCGACCCGGAGGATTGTGTACGGCAGATTGCCGACTATCAGCAGCAGTTGGGCGTGACGCATATGCTGCTGCGTCTGCAATGGCCTGGTATGCCACGGGCGCAGGTGTTTCGGGCAATTCACCTGTTGAGCCGGGAAGTTCTGCCACACTTCAGGGACTGATGAAGTCTCGCTGGAATTTGGCTTATACCGGACAAACTGAGTGGGCTTCAGCATGATATGATGTCCGAAAGGAAGACAAAGATGAAACAGGTGTATGCAGCGCAAACCCCACCCGAGGCGCATATGGTCAAGGGTTTCCTGGAGACCAATGGCATCCGTGCGATTGTCCAGGGAGATAACCTGGTTGGCCTGCATGGTGGTATTCCAATAACCCCGGCGACCGGTTCTTCAGTCTGGGTCGTCGAGCGTGATTTTGACCAGGCTCTGGCGCTGGTGGATGCTTTCTTTCATGGAGCACCTGCTGAGGAGGAGTCCGGGGAGAACTGGCACTGCCCTGTCTGCGGTGAGGTGCTCGAAGCACAGTTTACCGAGTGCTGGAACTGTGGCGCAAGTCGCTACACCCCGACCGATGAGCAGATGCCGCCTGAGCCGCAGGTATAGCCCGGTAACGCAAGACGCCGGGTGAAAGGCATTACTTTCGCCCGGCATCTTTAGTATGTATCTGATAACAACTTTCCAACCTATGCCATGGCCGCATCCCGGTGCTGCACCGACTGACCGGCACTTGTATGCAAGATCAGCCGTCCCGTGATATGCTATGGAGCGCGGAATGATGCGCAGATACACCATCTGATCTGACGGAACACGCACTCGCCATGTTGGCCGTTTAGTAGTTCCCGGTTCCGGTAAGCTCTGCCGACGACATCAAATCATCGGAGCGTAACAGACGAGCAAGCGCGGCGGCACGCTGTACGGCCTCGCTAATGTCCTTCAACTCCAATTCGGCCAGCGTTGGCTCAAAATACATCGACGGATTGCGCTCGGCAGAGGCTGCAATCATCTCTTCCATTTCCCGGCGCGCATCCGACCAACTCTGGAGCCATGTATCCAGTGCTGGTACGCCCTGGCGTGTTGCTTCACTCATTGTCAGTACCTCCCTCTGGTATGTTTCACTGCTTTAACCAGAATGCGTCAGGGCCAAACACCCTATACCTCTATCATACTATAGTTCTTCCCCGATTGTCCATTACTTTGATGTAAAAATCTTACAGGATGTATGCGGCAGGCGTTCAAACCGGACGTTTGATCAGATGAAACGCCGAGCGACCATCTTGCCTCCGGCAGGATGGTCGCTTCCGCCCTACCGGAGATGAAATGCAATTGTTCGCAGGGGAACGCATAAGTCCTGCGTCTTACAGATCCGGTGGACAACGGTAGGCTATGATAGGCAACCAGCGTCGGCCTCACAGCAGAGCGCGCGCAACAGGACACGCAGACGAACCAGTCAGCCGGCATCTCCAGGCGTCGGTTACGATGAACGCTTCCGCTCCAGCAGGCGATGATCGTCGGAATGCCAGAAGAGGTCAAAGCCTTGCCGTGCCAGATCATCTTTACCTAGCGTAATCGCCAGATCTTCGCCACGCATCTGATGATCCCGCAGCATTAATCCCACGAAGACACCACCACTGAGCAGCATGCCCAGGAAGCTAATAAAGGCAACAATACCTACCCAGGGGGATAGTGCGCTAAAGACCAGACCGGCAATAACTACACCGAGCAATGCCAGCGTCCCCAGACCCCACCTGAGAATGCGCCCGTTATGGTGGTTGCTCACGCAATCCCGGCATAATGTCAGGCTATGCGAACCGGTCACCTCGTAGAGTTGCCGTGTGTTATCGTGCCCATACCGCTCACCCTGTTTTCCATAGTGGAATGTGTAGGGGTTACCAGGAGCAACACACACTTTACCACATCCGGTACGTTCCTGTCCGGCAGTTGTTGCCGGCTGATTAAATATGGTCCCACTTTCCGCTGTCATGGGATTCCTCCTTACATATTACGATATTTCATAGCAGGATCGGCACCTCCCGTTACTTCTCCATACCATGATCTATCGGCAATTACACCTAACCCGGGCTCACCCTTCGTCGGATATCACCTCCTCCGCATACGACAGCGCCGGTTGCGCTGCGTGGACATTAGTTTGCAGGACAGTGCGCATCAGGTAGCTCGTGCCGGCGGCACGGATGCGCAGGATCTATCGTCGGCGCACATGCGCTACGATAACTAAAGAAAATGTAATGCATGCAGGAACGATGTTGCTCTCGAGCTACCAACGGTCAATCGAGGACGTGGGTAGTCGCGGAAGTGGCTCGGCGGGGAGTCACGTCAGCTATGGTCAACTCCGGCACAGGACGATGTAATAGCGCTTCCACCTGCCAGTTATCGAGCAATTGTGGATGATACTATGAGTGGGGTATTCTGTGGCAGATATGGACAGGGTACTCAACCCCTATCGTTTCCTGGCACACAAAATGCTCAGTAACAACTATACCCTCCCTGATACAATGTTACCGGCAAATATTCTGAAGCTGCGATAGTTTGCTAAGAAACTTTTAACCAGTATAGCACGCTTGTCAAGAGGGTGCGCGCGCTGATTATTGCGCCGATATGCGGGTGCATGGCATTCCAGTGGTGGGTAAACACAAAAGTGTTGCTTGACACCATCCCCGCCTGGGTGTAGACTCACGGTTAATTCCGCATGGATCTCAAAATAAGGTAGTTAGAAGCCATGAGCGAATATGCTGCCCTGAATCAATCTCCCGTGGAGACCGCCGCATCCGCGCCGGATCAGGCGGTACCTCACGTACACGAAGCCCACTCGCCCCGGCGCAAGCGCCGTCTGGGACATTTCGGCGAGTGGTTGATCCTGCTGCTGGCGTTGCTGGCGTTGGTGGGCGCAACCGGTACGCTCTTCCTGATCTTTGGTGAGCGTGATTTTGCCGGGCATATCTATCCCAATATCAGTGTGCGGGGGCTTGACCTGAGCAATTATAGCGCTACTGCCGCCCGGACAGTGTTGGAACAGCAGTATGCTGATTTCCTGGAGAATCCGGTCGAACTGGTCTATGGCGAACAGCGCTGGCGGCCGAGTGCGGCCCAGCTTGGGATCGAACTGGACTTCGACAGCGCGCTGAATACCGCGCTGACTGCCGGTCGCACGGGTACGCGCGCGGAGAATGCGCAGACCGTTGCCGCCATCTGGGAGCAAGGCTTGGAGGTGCCGCTGCATGTGCGTGTCGATCAGGCGGCAATGCAACAGTACCTGTTGATGGTTGCCCGCGAGATTGAAGCGGCCCCAGGTAATGCCGATGTTCATATGCAGGGGCCGGAGATTGTTGTGACGCCGGAGGAGATGGGCACGCAGCTTCTGGTTGACGAGACACTGCACGAGATTACCGTGTCAATGCAGTCGCTGGTGCCCCAGCCGATTGCGCTGCGCACGCGCACGCTTACGCCGGTGGTGCGCAACAGCGATATTGCCCCGGTTGTCGCCGATCTGGAGCATCTTCTCGATGGTCCCCTGATGCTGACCGGCACGGCCGGCGAGTGTGCGCACACTTGCACCTGGACATGGACGCCGGAACAGATTGCCGGCTGGGTCCGGTTGGAACGGGCTACCGACGCCAATGGTCGCCCGGTGATCACCCCGGTGCTTGATCAGGAAAAGATGTACGCGGATCTGGAACCGCTGGCCGAAGTGCTGCGTGAGGATGGTACGCTGCCCCGCGTCAATTGGAACAACGGCACGCTGGCGATTGCGCAGCCGGGCATACCTGGCCTGGGTCTGAATATTGCGTTGGCGGTGGAGCGGATGCAAACGGCGCTGGTTGAAGGTCCGCGCACGCTGGATCTGCCGCTGATGGGTATTCAGCCGCCGGTCAACGAGACGAACCTGCACACGCTGGGGATCACCAGTCTGGTCGGGTCGGGTACCAGTTCCTTCCGCGCATCTGCCGGCTATCGGATTACCAATATTCGCGCAGGAGCCGGCCAGATGCATGGCCTGCTCATCCCGCCGGGAGCGGTCTTCTCGTTTAATAACAGCCTGGGTCCAGTTACCGGCAGCCGCGGCTTTGTGCCGGGTCTGGCAATTGTTAATGATCGCACGCAGAAGGAGTGGGGCGGCGGGCTCTGCCAGGTTTCAACGACGATGTATCGCGCTGCGTTCTGGGCCGGGCTGCCGATTGTGGAGCGGCATGAGCACTCCTTCCGTATTCCCTGGTATGAAGAACTGGGCGAGCCCCCCGGTCTGGACGCCTCGATCTACACCGGCGCCCTGGATCTGCGTTTTCTCAATGATACCGGCGGCTGGCTGCTGATCCAGACCTGGGTAGACCTGAATCGTCAACGGCTCTCGTTTGCCCTGTATGGGCCGCCGACCAATCGTACCGTGACTATGGCGCATAAGATTATTAGCCGGACACCCCGGCCCACAAAGCCGGTCTATGTCAATGATCCAACGTTACCCCGGGGCTACTTTCGACAGACTGATTATGCGCAGATCGGCATGATCATTGAGACGTACCGGGTTGTGCGTCAGGGCGAACAGGTGCTGTGGCAGGATACATTTACTACGAATTTCAAACCCTGGCCTAATATCTATGTACGCGGCACCGGCTAATTGCCAACAGACCGTCATGCGTGGTGGTGCATACCGCCCCATGAAAATAGTTCATCTGTGTGAGAGTAAGCTGGTTTCACCTGAGCGTCCAGGCAAGGTTGACTTGCCTGGACGCTGTTTTCTATATGTCGAGAATAGAGCACCAGGCAACAGAGAATAGCGAGCACCTGGCGTGTCTCCACTGGGAACGGTACTGGTTCTTTGGTTTTGCCGGATGGTCCTTCTGGTCATGCGATAGTTCTGCCGACAACTTTTGCGAGTTGACAGATCTTTCCTTCTGGTTTATACTCTAACACTGGAACTATCCTACCTCCCAAATGCTTGCCGTGAAAAACAGTTCCGGCTCTACCCTTTGATAGACATATGTGCATCGGTATTTGATGTCGGCATGCGTACACTGCTGCATACATAGCCCGGCAGTGGGTCATGTTGAGCCATAAATCCGTGTGCAAAAAAAGCCGGGGCGAATCCTGCAGTTCCCCTCAGCAGGGCGACCTTGCGCTTTGCGACAATTTCCGCTCAACGTGACATATAAGTGTATATTCACTACAGCTTCGTTCGTGTCTATATTCTGCTGAATATGAGCCGCATTATGCTCCCTTCGGACAGATAGGGATGCTGTTACGTTCGGACTGTAGTTCGCTATGGTTTAGCGGGTAGCACGTTGAAGTGTAAGGAGAGCTACAGGAGATGATCCGTTATCACACATGTGGATATGCCATCTGGATGCAAAAAACCTGGGATGGCCTCAAACACTACCGCGCCTTTTATGATCCGGTGACAAAGCGACATATCACCCACTGCCCCAAGTGCGACGAGTCGTTACGGAATACGGTCCTCTATACGAAAGCCCCTGATCCGCCGGAAGTTGATATGAACTGGCTCTGGTCCCGCCTACGCGAAGAGATTGGCGAGGAACGTACCGCCGAACTGCGCACCCAACTCCGCGAACGGCAGCAGAACGGATGCGAGACGAATGGGCATAATGGGCATAATAGTCAGTGAGCACCGCGCCCCCGTCAGTGATCATTGACAGGAGTTACGCGGTCACGAACCTGGAAGGACATGTCGCCGCCGGCAGGGCG
>CAKZQX010001110.1 GCA_937141995.1 uncultured Chloroflexaceae bacterium
GGTAAGCATTCCCTCTTCGGCCAGAGCCGGAAATTTATTGCGCACGACCCGGGTATGCCACGGTCCTTCTGCCGGAAACCGTTTGACTTCCAGATCAAGCTCTTCGTTGCCGGGGCAGAATGGACAGTCCGGTTCATAGGCATGGTGTTCCTCGGTCAGCGTGCGGTGGGCAGATTCGGCAAACGCATTGGGGCGTTTGGAACGCTCACTAGCAATAATGACCCACTCGCGGGTCGCAAGATTCTGTCGCAATTCGGACATGGCTGGTTCCTTATGCTGAACGCGGCATTGTTATTTCCGGTCGCGGGTAAGCCACAACCGGCTACGCCGTTCATAATCCTCCATTCCCCTGACGCTGAATATGCCAGGGGCTTTCCCGTTCTTACCGGCATACCACATGGTGCGTGGTAGTAGTTTAGCATATCATATCGACTGAGTGGGCGATTCGCGCATCTGCAACAACTTTGCTACAATAAACCAGGTTTACCCGTGATTTATACGATGTACGCGGTGGGTCTACAAACCGGGCGTTTGAGGCCGATAATGCCCGGCCTCGCCGGCGGCAGCGTAGTATTTTTTCTTTTTCGCAAAAAACTTGCACATCATGTAAAGGTTTTGCGAAAAAGATGGAATCTTCCGCCCTGCCGGAGGCGACATGCGCTACTGAGTCGGTGACCGCGTAACTCATTTACAAAATGACCCGGTGGGCTCGCACCCCGGACGTTATCAGCGCAGCGGTGTGTCGTTTTGCCTGTGACAGCATGGAACCTCGTTTCTGCCGGAGACGCAGGAAGCCCCCAAACGAGGGACTGCGTAAAATGTCAGACTACAGACGCCGGATTGCAGACGACGGACTACAGAAGAATCTGAGGTGCAATGTGACTGACATCAGCGAGCAGACTACCCCGATTGTCCTCGAAGCGCGCGGTATTACCAAACGATTCCCCGGTGTTATTGCCAATGATAATGTTTCACTCTGTTTGCGGCGGGGCGAGGTGCTGGCACTGCTGGGCGAGAATGGTGCCGGCAAGTCAACCCTCATGAACATCCTCTACGGCCTGGGTCATCAGGATGCAGGCGAGATCCTGGTCAACGGGCAGCCGGTGCATATCGATAGCCCGCACCATGCGATCCGGCTGGGCATCGGGATGGTGCATCAGCACTTCCAACTGGTGCCGGTGATGAGCGTCACCGAGAACGTTATGCTGGGAACTGAGGTAACGCGCGTGGGTGGGTTCCTGGACCGGCGGCGCGTCGCCGAGCAGATTCGCACCATCTCGCGGCAGTATGGCCTGGAGGTCGATCCGGATGCACTGGTGGCCGATCTCCCCGTGGGCGCACAGCAGCGCGTTGAGATTGTCAAAGCGCTCTATCGCAACGCCGATATGCTTATTCTGGATGAACCGACCGCGGTGCTGACGCCCCAGGAGAGCGATGACCTCTTTCGGATCATGCGCACCCTGACAGAACAGCAGAAGTCAATTATTTTTATCACGCATAAACTGCGCGAAGTGCTGCATGTGGCCGATCGCATCATGGTGCTGCGCAATGGAAAAGCGGTTGGTGAAACCATTCCCGACCGGACGACCCGCGAAGATCTGGCGGCGATGATGGTCGGGCGCGAGGTATTGCTCCAGGTTGACAAAGCGGCGGCAAATCCCACCGAACTGGTGCTGCAGGTGCATGACCTGCGTGTTCTCGATGATCGCCAACATGTCGTTGTCGATGGCGTCGATCTGGAGGTCCGCGCCGGCGAGATCCTGGGGATTGCCGGGGTGCAGGGCAATGGTCAGAGTGAACTGGTCGCCGCGCTCACCGGCATGCGCCCGGCTGTGGCGGGCAGTATCTCGCTGCTGGGCCGGGAGGTTGTACGCGCTTCCCCCCGCCGGATCAGCGAGATGGGCGTGGCCTACATCCCCGAAGATCGCCGGCGCGAAGGTCTGGTAACCAGCTATCCGCTCACCGATAATGCCATCCTCGAAATGTACTACCGCAAACCCTTCGCACGCGGCATCTTCCGCGATGAACAGGCGCGCATTGCACATGCACAACGGCTGGTGGCCGAATTTGATGTACGTACACCCGGCGTCCATGTGCCCGCCGGCTCGTTGAGTGGCGGCAACCAGCAGAAGTTCATTGTCGCCCGCGAGTTTACCCGGCCGATCAAACTGCTGATCGCCGCGCAGCCAACCCGGGGTATCGATGTCGGCTCGATTGAGTTTATTCACCAGCAGATTGTACGCAAGCGCGACGAAGGTACGGCGGTCTTGCTGGTTTCCGCCGAACTGGACGAGATCTTATCCCTGTCGGATCGGATTGCCGTGATGTACCGGGGTCGCATTATTGCAACGCTTCAGGCGGCGCAGGCCGACCGCGAAGAGTTGGGCTTGCTGATGGCCGGGTGTGAGCTACCCAACCATTGATGATGTGAGAGGATGCCATGGCCAGACCGACTGAGGCGGATACGAAACCGCGCCGGCCAATGAATGTACGCGATATCTGGGGATGGGTTTCGCCGTTGCTGGTACCGCTCTTCGCCGTGTTTACCGCCCTGGTCATTGGGGCGGTAATCATTGAGTTGACCGGCAAGAGCTGGTTGCTGGCCTATGGTGGGTTGTGGGATGGCGCGCTGGGTTCCCCCCAGGCCATCGCCAACACGATTGTGCGCTCCACGCCCTTTATTATTACGGGGCTGGCTGTGGCGCTCGGCTTTAAGGCCGGGCTTTTCAATATTGGCGCGGAAGGCCAGCTCTACGCCGGGGCGCTGCTGGCGGTGCTGATCGGCATCACCTTTACCGGGTTGCCGGGTATTCTGCTGGTGCCGCTGGCGATTGCCGGAGGCGCGGTGGGTGGCATGCTCTGGGGCGCGATCCCGGGCTATCTCAAAGCCCGTACCGGCGCGCACGAGGTCATCAATACCATTATGCTCAACTATATCGCCATCCGCCTGACCGAGTGGCTGATTAAGAGCCGCGACCCCTATCTTCTGGGCGATCCGGATGATCCAAGCAGTGCGCGTACACGGCTGATCAGTGAGCAGGCGCAACTCCCGGTTATTCCCGGCACCGATCTGCACGCCGGCATTCTCATGGCAGTGATCCTGGTGCTGCTGGTCTACTGGCTGCTCTATCGTACCACCATTGGCTTTGAGCTACGTACAATCGGGGCTAACCCGGCGGCGGCACGCTATGCCGGCATCAAGGTGCCACGCACGATTGTCCTGGCGATGGCTCTGAGCGGAATGATTGCGGGGCTGGCGGGCGCCGGTGAAGTGCTGGGGGTAGAGCAAGCGCTGAAAACCGACTTCTTCTCGGGGCTGGGCTTTGATAGTATTGCCGTTGCGCTGCTGGCACGCAGCAACCCGCTGGCGATGATCCCGGCGGGGCTGTTGTGGGGGGGGCTGCTGACCGGCGCGCGGCTGATGCAGGTACGCGCCGCGCTGTCAATTGATCTGATCAAGATTGTGCAGGCGCTGATTATTATGTTTGTGGCCGCCGATCAGATTGTGCGCCGGCTCTATCGCATTCGGACACGTCAGGCGGGGGAGGAGACGATCTTCTCGCGCGGCTGGGGCGCGTAACCCGGCCCTGGTTGTTGTGAGGAATAGGGACGCGCAGAAGCACGTCCCTACCAAAAAACGCAGGCAAGGAAGCTCCCCGCTTCTTTGCCTGCGAACCCGAATCTGATTGATCTGCTGATCTCAGGCCGGAGTTGGCTCAACCTGCAGGCTGCTGCTCGCCGGTAATTTAGGTTTCCGTCGGTAGGTTGGAGCAGGCATGCCGGGATTTCCCGACTGCAGCAGATACGCCAGACTCTGCAACCCGCGATACTGCAACTGTTTGACCGAGCCTTCAGTACGCCCCAGGCGTTGCGCAACTTCCTGAACCGAGAGTTCATCCACAAAGCGTAACCGAATAACCTGTTGCTGACTGTAGGTCAGATGCCGCAGATTCTGCCGGATCTCCTCGTGGTCGAACTGCGTAGCCAGGAGCGTTTCCGGGCCGTCGCATATATCGTCCATCTGATCTAAGGAGAGGGGACTACGGGCGTAGCGGCGCAGCGTATCCGTGGTACGGTCGCGCGCGATACGGTAGAGCCAGGTAGCGAGGGACCAGCCGCGATCTTCGTAGGCGGTTATTCCCTCCAGCATACGGAGAAATACTTCGGCACAGAGATCTTCTGCCAGTTCGGGATGACCAATGCGATAGTAAATATAACGGTAGATACCCGATGCGTGGCGTTCGTAGATGATTGTGAGCGCGTGCGGATCAGCGGATTGGGCCCGACGAATCAACTCGGTATCGTTGCCGGTGCGTGTCATGGCAATCCTCCCGGTATAGCTCTGGCGGGAAAGTACGAGTAAGCAAACGAGACCATACCCGTAAGTAGTATAACATGTGCGCTGCGTGCGAAACGTA
>CAKZQX010001111.1 GCA_937141995.1 uncultured Chloroflexaceae bacterium
CCCGCCGAGACCACCCATGCTGAGCAGACCGCGCAGGCTGAGCAGACAATACCCCTGGAGGAGAAGCGGATGCTGCCCAGCGATAGCGAAGGCTTTGTTCCGCGTGGCACACTGCTCTTCGTGCTGCTGATGCTACTGGGGTATGCGCTCTACTGGGCGTATCTCTGGTTCATTGTGGTGCTTGAGCGTGGTGTAGGAGGAGCGATCTGATGCATATCGATGAACTCGAACGCTACTGGCTGATAGCCGTCTCGGTGGCATTGGGGGCATTCGGTGCCGCCCTGCTTGCCAGCGTGTTCATCTTCCGCGTGCAGTTGCCCAGTCCGGTAGCGCGGATTGATCCGGCTGAGATTAACGAGTCGGCCTTTGCCGAGCCGGGGCTGAAGGATATGGGAGATAACACCTATGCCGCGCTGTTTGTGGCGCAGATGTGGGCGTTCACCCCCGGCGAGATCCGGCTGCCCAAGGGGGCCGATGTCACCTTTTTTGTTGTGAGTCGTGATATTTCGCACGGGTTTTTTATTGAACAGCATAATGTCAATTTGATGCTACTCCCCGGTCAGATTGCGAGTGCAACCACACGTTTTAATCGACCGGGAACCTATCGCATTATCTGTCATGAGTTCTGCGGACCCGGGCACCAGAACATGGTTGCAACAATTATTGTTGAGGATACGGAACAGAGTACCGCAGAAGAAGCTGCGGCGGAATAAGGAGGTTCGGAATGCAGGCTGTTCAACCTGCACCACGGCGGGCTCCAGGTATCTCCTTCCCCCAGTTGGGGATGTTAACCGGGGAACGCTGGCTGGTGGGCTCGCATATGGTTGTGGCGCTTATTGCGCTCTCGTTCGGTCTGCTGCTGGGGCCATTTCAGGCGTTCCGGCGCGCGCCCGCCTTTATGGAGGCTTTCCCACAGTGGGAAATGCCGGTTTTTAGCTACTATTACCAGGCGCTGTCTATTCACGGCGTGATGAATGCACTCTATTTTACGACCTTCTTCATCGTCGGGTTTAGCTATTTTGTGGTCCAGCGCTCGCTTGAACGTCCGCTCTGGAATGTACGCATGGCCTGGGTGGCCTTCTTTAGCATGTTCATCGGGCTGGGACTGGTGCTCTATGCGCTGCTGACAAATCAGGCCAGCGTGCTCTACACCTTCTATCCACCGATGATTGCGCATCCCTCGTTCTACATCGGGCTAGTGCTGTTAGTTGTGGGCACCTGGCTGGTTACCGCCAATATTCTGATAACCTATCGCGGCTGGCGGCGGGATCATCCCGGCGAGCGTGTGCCGCTGGCGGTCTACGGGACCATCGCCAACTTTGTAATGTGGACCGTGGCAACGGTTGGCGTGGCGATTGAGATCCTGTTTATGCTGCTGCCCGCTTCGCTGGGCTGGATCGTCAATAGCGACCCGCAGACGGCGCGCGTGCTCTTCTGGTTCTTTGGGCATCCGCTGGTCTACTTCTGGCTGCTTCCGGCCTATGTGTCCTGGTACACGATGCTGCCCAAGCAGACCAACAGCCGGCTCTTTAGCGATCCGCTGGGACGCATCGCGTTCCTGATGCTGATGATCTTCTCGGTGCCGGTTGGGGTGCATCATCTCTTCTCGGACCCGGGTGTCAGCAATGTGATGAAGGCAGTTCACACAGTCTTTACCTTTGTCGTGGTTATCCCCAGTTTCCTGACCGCGTTTAATATCGGTGCGGTGCTGGAGCGGGCCGGCCGGCAACGTGGGGCGCGCAGTCCGCTCGGCTGGCTTGCCCGGCAAGATTGGGGCAATCCGGTGGTAGCGGCGCAAATCTCCGGCATGATCCTGTTTGTTGCCGGTGGGTTTAGTGGTCTGATCCATGCCTCACTGACGCTCAATATCGCGCTGCATAACACCGCATGGGTGGTTGCGCATTTTCATATGACGCTGGCCGGCGCGGTGATCCTGACCTTTATGAGCGTGCTCTACTGGATGATCCCGCTTATTCGGGGGCGGGCGCTCTGGAGCCGCCGGGCAGCGCTGGCGCAGGTCTACACCTGGCTGATTGGTATGCTGATCTTTGGGCATGGGATGGGAGCCGCCGGTATTGCCGGTTCGCCTCGCCGTACCGATATGGGCGCAGCCGCATATGTCAACCCGGAGGCGGCATTTTATCTGAACTCGTCGGCAATTGGCGGATTGTTCTTGCTGATTAGCTCGATTCTCTTCTTCGTCAATATGATTGGCACGCTGGCCTTCTCCGATCAGCCGGTTCAGGAGGATGCGCCGATTGGCACAACGGGCGATCCCAGTTCGCCGCTCATCCTGGAGCGCTGGGGGATCTGGCTGGGCGTCATTCTGTTGCTGGCTCTGTTTGCCTGGGGGCCGGTGCTGGTTGAGGCACTCGATTTTGTTCAGGGCTTCACCAGTCCGTTCTACCAGCCTGACATACCGGTGCCCCTGCCCTTTGAGTAAGCCGGGTGCGCGGATGTTGCTGAAATGGAACTGCGGCTGGTATAATCGAAATATGTGAGGAAAAGTACAATGACTGTCGAAATCTCGCGGACAACCGAACACCGCACAGTGGCACAGCGGCGCAAACCGACCATTATCACCGCGCTCGCGGGCGCGCTCTTTGGGTTTGGCCTGACCCTGTTGATGATCGCCGGAGCTTATGTGCGGGATCTGGCAATCCTGCAGAACGCCCCCCAGGCGGTCTGGCAGTTTGTCTGCGGTGTACCGACTGACGACGCCATGGCGTTTCCACTGCTGATTGGGTTTGGCTTTATTGCCATCCTGTCGGGGGGAGGATTGCTGCTGGTACAGTGGCTGCGCCGCGCACGGCAGTCATAGTAACGAGCATACAAACTTGACCGCCGTGAGCAGATCTGTTCGATATAGTTGTATTGTACGATTCACGTAATTTCTCATCTCTATCGAAAGGAGTTCGTATTATGGATAAGCTAGTGGACCGAGTTATGGAGAAGCACTATGCCGCGCACCCGATGATGTCTGTTCTGGCCGCCCTGCTGGTGGGTTTTGGCGGTACCCTGCTGCTGATCAGTGCAATCTATATGTTTGCAACGCCAACCGCTGAGAGTGTGATGAACCTGGTGCTGGGCATTGTTGCCGGTGTGCTGATTATGGTTATCGGCGCAATCCTGCCGCTGTTTATCGGCGTACGGCACAACGACGAGCATAAGCAGGCGTAACCCGTTATTCAGTTGCGGTAAACAGCCCTCCATCCCGTACGTGTGGGATGGAGGGTTTGCGGTTGGTGGTACGGCGAAGGTACGGATGTTCCTGCGCCATCGGGCCTCAGCGTATAATCAGCGGCAAGTAGAGCCGTGGATTGGGTGCCGTTGGTGGTACCCTGACTATGATCTCGATTGGAGTACCCTCGTCTACCCCGGTGACAGGATCATCGGTGATAACCTCTAGAAAATTCTTACTAGTGACTTGTCCCTGACTAGTCAAGGTGAAGTCATTGCTCGGCAATCCATCCTTATTGATGCGTACGATAAAGCTGATAGTTACCGGGGTATCACCTGGCGCTATATCCCCCACTCTCACAACGATTACTGTATCACCTTCACCTGGCTCAGCGATAAACTCACCCTGGCTTGTCTGCAAACTCTCGCGGAGTAATGTGGTATATGTTTCAGGAGTGAAGCTGAACACCACATCTTCAGCAGTATCAATCCCTTGATTCTCAAGGAGAATTGTATAGCTAATCGTATCACCCGGCCTAACGAACAGGTCCGTTAGCTCATTCCTGGTTTGTTCATTGTCATCGGGTTCATTGGGTATATGAGTGACAGTCATTTTAGCCCGCAGTGGAAAGCTGTTAATCTCCACATCAGTCACTGTTGCATCGTTTTCCGTCGGGGTATCAGGATCATCGGTTTTGACACTCAGGAAGTTACTACTGGTTACGTCTCCCTGGAGGCTAAGCGTGTGGTTCCCCACCGGAAACACCCCTTCCCGGACGCGCACCGTAAAGCTAACGGTTACGGCTTCGCTTGCAGCGATATCCCCAGCATTCAGGGCAATCTCTGTATCACCCACGCCTGCCCCGGCGGTGAAACTGCCCTGACTGGTCTGCAGGCTCTCCGAGAGTAGTTCGGTATTCGCGTCAGGTGTGACACTGAAGACCACATCCTCGGCAGTATCAACCTCCCCCTGATTCTCCAGGACGGTGGTGTAGGTTATCAGGCTACCGGCTTGCACACTGTTTGCGGGCGAATCACTTGCCACGAATGTATCCAACATTGTCGCCTGCAACGGCAGTTGCTCCACACGCACCTCAGTCGTGGTTGCGTCATCCAGTTCGTCTGTATTGCTATCATCGGTAACGAGACGCTCAAAGTTGTTGCCGCTAATCTGCCCCTGCGCACTCAGAATGTGCGTGCCGACCGGGAGGATGCCCTCCTGGACGCGTACGCTGAATGTAATCCTGGCAAACTGATACGCAGGGATACTGCTGATGCGTACTTTGACCTGTGTGTCGCCTGTCTGATCACCCGTCACGACCGTGCCCCGGTTCGTCCGCACGCTGTCATGTATCAATTTGGTGCGCGCGTCGGGAGTTGTTGTGACGATGACATCAGTTGCACTGCCGACACCAAAGTTTTCTATGTTAATGGTATACCGGATCTCTTCACCGGGTGCAACGTCATCACTATTTGCATCCATTGTTGCTTCCATAAGCGGTTCGGCCATATCAAACCGGACTGATGCAGATACTTGAGCACTGTTATCAGCTTTAACGAATACCGTATTTTCTACATTGATTGTCTGTCTGTATATCGTAAACAGCACATCAAACGTGATGGTGCCACTCGCACCTGCCCCCAGTGTGACGTTTTCCATCAGCAGGTTGGTATCGTCTCGTCCATTAAATTCCGGATTAACGGTCAGACCAGAGCCTTGTAGCCGCTGAACAGTAAATGGTTTATTGCTATCGGCTTGCTGAAATGCCTGACTTAGATTATCGGTGGCCTGGAGTTTCCTAAGATCGATATTCCCAGTATTTTGTATATCTATCTGGTAGGTAACCAGATACTGGCTGCTCTCCTGAAAGACCAGTGCCTTGATCGACTTGGTTACATTCATCTGGGGTGATGTGGCGGACGGGCTCAGGATTGTAGCATTGACAATGCCTGTGGCTGGGTGGGTTGTGAAGATTACGGCAGACAGTAGGATGAGAAGAATGCTGGGAAGAACAAGATACTGCTGCAAAGAACTAGCTTTGCACATTTTTTCTACTCCTTCATAGCACATCGTTGTGATGTTTCCTATTTGGTTGAATAAAACCCAGATAAAAACACTGGAACAGAATATCATTCTGTTGAGGCTTTAGAACAAGAATAAACTCCTTCTACCCTATGCGCCATGCCTGGGCACACCAGGGCTTATCGCCGGTACCTGATGGTTGCGAAGTCGATGAGTTGCTGCAATGGTAGGGAAGATTATAATAACATACTTTGTAGTGCTGTAGTATAACAGTGCCATTACAACTTATTTTCTTGATCGTGACGGTATCTTCATATAAAATTGGTTAAAATGCGCGCCGGCAGAGAAGACCCTGCTATGTAAGCCAAAGCAGTCAGTCGTGCTACAATAGCTACCAACGTATCACGCCGTCGGGAAGAGCGTCGCTGCTGTCTACGTTGTCATCTGAAAAGCAGGAACCACCGTTGTGCGCGATCGGGACACTGCGGTTCCGTCTACCTGTCATTGGGGAGAAAAGAAATGGCTGCGATACAAGAAGGAACGGTGCTCTGGGAACCTTCAGATGCGTTGGTAGACCATAGCACAATGTATGCCTATATGCAGTGGCTCAATGCCCACCATGACCTGTCTGTCGATACCTATGCCCAACTCTGGCAATGGTCGGTTGAGCATATTGCCGATTTCTGGCGTTCGATCTGGGACTTTTTTGAGGTTGAGGCAACGCAACCCGCGACCGAGGTACTCTCCAGTCATACCATGCCCGATCATCACTGGTTTGTCGGCGCTGAACTCAACTATGCGCAACAGGTCTTCCGCCATGCTGCATCAGACCAACCTGCGATTCTCTTTCAGTCGGAACTCCAGCCACTCGTTGCCATGTCCTGGGCGGAATTGGCGCAGCAGGTCGGCTCCATTGCCGCCGCACTACGCGCGATGGGGGTGCAACGCGGGGACCGGGTGGTCGGCTATCTGCCCAATATTCCCGCGGCCGTCGTTGCATTTCTCGCGTGTGCCGGCATTGGTGCCGTCTGGTCAAGTTGTTCGCCTGACTTTGGCAGTCCCAGTGTAATCGACCGGTTTATGCAGATTGAGCCGAAAGTGCTGTTTGCCGTCGATGGCTACAAGTATGGCGGCAAATCCTTTGAGCGGCGCTCGGTTATTGCCGAATTACAACAGGCCTTGCCCACGTTGGAGCAGACCATCCTGATCCCCTATCTGGACCCGGCGGCGACAGTCGCCGGACTGCCGAATACCCGGTTGTGGAGTGAACTACCGGCGGTGGAAGCTCCGCTCACATTTGAGCCGGTGCCGTTTGAGCATCCCCTCTGGGTGCTTTACTCCTCGGGGACGACGGGCTTGCCCAAGCCGATTGTGCAGGGACAGGGCGGCATCTTGCTGGAGCATCTCAAATCGCTCAGCCTGCATCTGGATCTCAAGCCGGGCAATCGCTTCTTCTGGTTTACGACAACCGGCTGGATGATGTGGAATTTTCTGGTCGGTGGTCTACTGCTGGGATGCACCGTTTTGCTCTACGACGGTAGCCCGGCCTGGCCGGATATGCATGTGCTCTGGGAGTTTGCCGCGCAGACAAAGATGACCTTCTTCGGTACCAGTGCCGGGTATATCACTTCGTGCATGCAAAACGAGTTGGAACCGGCCCGCCGGTTTGATCTCCATGCGCTGCGTGGGGTAGGTTCGACGGGATCACCACTATCGCCGGAAGGGTTCCAGTGGGTTTATAACCATGTCCGGTCGGATCTGCTGCTGGCATCAATCAGCGGTGGCACGGATGTCTGTACCGCGTTTGTGGGTGGCTGTCCCATCCTGCCGGTGCATGCGGGCGAGATTCAGTGCCGCTGCCTGGGGGTCAAAGCCGAGGCGTTTGATGCAGAGGGACAGCCGGTGATCGACGAAGTCGGCGAACTGGTCATCACCGAACCCATGCCTTCGATGCCGCTCTTCTTCTGGAATGATCCGGGCAATCAGCGCTACATCGAGAGTTATTTTTCGCTCTATCCCGGCATCTGGCGGCATGGAGATTGGGTAAAGATCACCATGCGCGGCAGCGTGGTCATCTATGGTCGCTCCGACTCGACAATTAACCGCATGGGAGTACGGATGGGCACCAGTGAAATCTACCGGGCGGTGCAGACGGTGCCCGAGGTGGCGCAGAGCCTGGTGCTTGATCTCCAGGTGCAGGGCAAGGATTACATGCCCCTGTTTGTCGTTTTGCGTGAAGATGCTGTCCTGGACGCAGATCTCAAGACCCGGATCAAAGCCGCCATTCGCCAGGCGCTCTCACCGCGTCATATTCCCGATGAAATTTTTGCCATCCCGGAGGTACCCCGCACCCTGAGCGGCAAGATTCTAGAGGTTCCGGTAAAAAAAATTCTTATGGGTATTCCGGTTGAAAAAGCGGCCAATCCCGACTCGATGAGCAATCCCCAGAGTTTACACTATTTCGTTGATCTGGCGGCCCGGCTCAATCAGGCGGGCAAGATGGAATAAGCATAGCTGTGTCAGGCAACAGGGCGACCCGGAACTGGTCATGCGTGCCATTCCGCCGCCCCGCTGCGTTGCCATAGTAAGGATAGACCATGCACTGGCGAATTGAGCGTCTGCGGAGCCATATGCACGACCAGTCGATTGAGGCGCTCCTGATCACATCTGCGGCTAATCGGCGCTATCTCAGTGGCTTTACCGGCTCGGCAGGCACGCTGCTTATCACCGATACGGCGGCGCTGATCTTTACCGACTCGCGCTACCGAGTGCAGGTGGCGCGCGAGTCGCCGGCATTTGAACTACGCGAGATCGGCAGTGATGCACCCCTGCCGCACCTGCTGTCCGTTGCCGCGCAGGAGTTGGGGCTGCAACGGATTGCCTTTGAAGCGGAGCATGTCAGCGTGGCACAGCATACCCGGCTGGTTGATGCGCTCCACAAGCACACCGACGCAGGTACACACCCCGCCACGCCAACGCTGGAGCCGGTTGAGCAGATGGTCGAACCGCTGCGCGAGGTCAAGGATGCCGACGAAATCGCTCCCCGGCGGCATGCGGTCGCCATCACCGACGCCGCTATCACCGCAGTGATCCCGCAACTCCAGCCGGAGATGACCGAACGCCAGGCCGCCTGGATGGTCGAAGTAGCCCTGCGCGAGCGTGGCGCCGACGGCGTAGCGTTCCCCATTATTGTCGCGGCAGGCCCCAATGCTGCCCTGCCCCACGCCCGCCCGGGTGACACCCCGCTGGGCACCGGCCGGCCCATCATTATCGATATGGGCGCGTCCTATGCCGGGTATCACGCCGATCTGACACGGACAATTACGCTGGGAAAACCGGATGCGCGCTTCCGGGAAATGTATACGCTGGTACTGGAGGCGCAGCAGCGTGCGATTGCCGGGTTGCATGCCGGTATCACCGGCTTTGCGGCCGATGCGCTGGCCCGTGACCATATCACGGCTGCCGGATATGGCGATGCTTTCGGGCATGGCCTGGGACATGGGGTAGGCCTGGATATTCACGAAGGGCCGCGGCTCCGGCGCAAACCGGCCAATCCATCTGATGAAGAAGACCCGCCGGTCCTGCCCGTCGGGAGTGTCTTCAGTGTTGAGCCGGGGATCTACCTGGAGGGGTGGGGTGGCGTCCGGATCGAAGACCTGGTATGGTTGCATGCTGACCATGGCGAACTGCTCTCCAGGGCTCCAAAATTACGCTGAGTGCAATCGTAGTACGCATGTCTGATTTTCCAGGATTTACGAAAGTTTGTCTATATCTCCCGGTAATTCTTAGAGACTGTCTGAAAAGGGTGTGTCATGGGGCAATACCGTTCAAATAACCGGGCTTACCTGGTTCCTGATCTGGAAGCGGATACCGCCTCCGGCAGGGTGGAAGAAACCATCCTTTTTTCACAAAAAATGTTG
>CAKZQX010001112.1 GCA_937141995.1 uncultured Chloroflexaceae bacterium
ACGCGCCTCATTCTGGATGAGGTCTTTAGCCACGGCTTCTTCCAGGCCGATCCGCATCCGGGCAACTTCTTCGCCATGCCCGGCGAGATCGTCGGCGCAATCGATTTCGGGCAGGTGATTACGCTGGACCGCGAGATGACCCGGCAACTGCTGCTGCTGTTACTGGCATTGGCAAATCGCAACAACGACGATGCCATCCGGGCGATGGAGCGCCTGGGTATGCTGAATCGGCGCAATATCACACCGGCCCTGCGACGCGATCTCGGACGCTTTACCAACCGCGTCGTTGATCGCCCACTGACCGATCTCTCGGCGCGCGAAACCGGCGAAGAGCTGCTGGCCCTGGTGCAGCGTCACCATCTGCATATGCCCGGCTCGCTGGCAATGCTGCTCAAAGCGGTGATTATGATGGAAGGCATCGGGCTGCAACTCGACCCCAATCTCGATATCTTTGCGATTACGCGGCCCTATGCCCGGCGCGTACTAACTGATCAGATGTCACCAGGCGTGTTGTATGAACAGGCCTGGCGCGGGACGCGCGACCTGAGCGAGGTGCTGCTGGCGCTGCCGCACCGCCTGGATGCGATGTTGGAGCGGCTTAACGAGGGCGAATTGCTGGTGCAGACCCGGGAAGAGGAACTGCAGCGCGTGGCCGGCGCGATTGTCGGTGCCGCCAACCGCGTGGCACTGGCGCTGGTGCTGATGGCGTTGCTCGTGAGTATAGGGTTGTTTGCAATTGCCGTCAATATCGGTGGCTGGAGCGGGCCAATCCTGGTGGTGTTCGGTGTAGTGGGGGTGATCGGGGTCGTCTTCACCGGCCTCTGGCTGATGGTAGCGCTGCTACGCAGCCGCGATGTCTGATGCGCATGCTTACCTTGATCCTCGAAATTCTATCCTTCAGTTTTGCGCTGTGGCTTGGCTGCTACCTGCCGGCCCGGAATAGTGCAAAAGCGGTACTGCGCCTGACCGGGTTAGGACTGGTGGCATATGCCTTCAGCCTGGCCGGTAATCTGCTGAGTGAGTATGCACCGACAAGCAGGCTGATGGTGGGGTTCGGCGTCGTCCACCCGGGACTGCTCTTTCTCCCGACGCTCTGCTGGGTTGGGGCAACCATTCATCTACTGCCCGAAACAACACCGTTGCGCAACCCTGCTCGGTATTCCCGCGCCCCTTGTCCTGGGCGGAACCGGCTTTGTGCTTGGCTGCTACGGCGTGGCACTCTTTTTTCTTGCTGCGCAACAGCGTATCAACCCGAAACTGGCGCTTGCCGTCATTCTGCTGGATGTCATCTGGGTAATCGATAGTATCGTACTCCTGCTGAGTGGCCGGCTACCACTGACAACTGCCGGAATATGGATCATCGCAATCCTGGCGTTGATCGTTGCCGGCTTTGCCGAAGTCCAGTACCTGGGATTGCGGCGCATGCGTCGGGACAAAGCGGCAGAGTAAACGTTACCGGCTACAGGACGCGCAGGGTAGTCGCAGCCTCCGGGAAAGGACGGACTTCCCGGAGGCTATAGCGGAATGCGCGACATGTCGGCTCACAGTCAGATAGCAATTCAGCGAAACTGCTTGACATACGTTAGGGATTGCGTGATACAATAAACGTGTTTCACAATGGTCAAATCGGGATTCGCCGAATCCCGTGAACTGATTCTGCCCACCTGAGCCGGAGGCGCGAACTATGTCAAAATGGACATTTCTGACAAACCATTCCCAGGTGCTGCTCTGCATTGCACGCAACCGCCGTTCTACCGCCCGCGAGATTGCCGCGAAAGTCGGCATCACCGAGCGAGCCGTGCAGCGTCTGCTGCGCGACCTGGAAGAAACCGGCTACATCAGCCACATTCGTGAAGGTCGCCACAACTACTATGTGATTCACCCCGAACGCCCGATGCGGCATCCCGCCCAACATGGGCATGCTATTCGTGAACTCCTCGATCTGCTGACGCCGCTCGATCACCCGGATCGCCTGGCCGATGCGTCCGACCTCGATATTGAAGAGTCTGCCACCGAGCGATAAGTCATTCGGGAGAACCGCCCGACTTTCCGCAATGCCCTCTGACCAATAATCCTGCTTTTCTCCGACAATCGGCCGGCACAGTATGCAGGCCTGCAGCGTGATACGCTTGCGGCATAGCGCAATCCCCACAGATGTGAGACCGCAGGGTACTACCCATGGGCAGAGGAACATCCTACCCGGATGCATGCTTGAACACACGACAAATATTTCGTGATAATTATTTCACAAATAATCCTTCGTACTATATCCCGGCATCCCGCAGAATCACCGGGCCTGCAGCTTCAGCAGGAGGCCGGACCAGCAGTTAGATATCTCCTCATCCAGACTAATGATCATACTGAGCACGATTGTTCGCAGGTTTTATTCAAGTTATGCGGATAGTTCCAAACAGATGTTGTAGCACAAGGGAGAAAGCTCATCATGGAGACATTGGAAATCATACGGGTCAATCTGTTTTCATCGCTGGTGCCGGCATTTATCCTGGGAATGATTGCGACACTGGTTAAGAGTGACGTTGAGTTCCCTTTTTCTCCAAAAAGGATGTCCGGTACCACCCTGCCGGAGGCGCAAGGCTCCTTCGAGGCAGTGACCGCGTAACTCGTGTGACTTACAGGAGTTACGCGGTCGTTGATCCGACAGGCGACTCCGCCTCCGGCAGGGCGGAAGATTCCATCTTTTTTCACAAAACCTTTGCACTGTGTGCAAAGGTTTTGTGAAAAAAGATCAACATGTACCATGCTGCCGCAGGCGAATCGGGCTTCCACGTAGGCACATGTCCAATGTGTGTACCCACCGCGTAACTCCTGTGACTTACGCAAATCCTTGGGCATGCTCCCGCGCCAGCGCCTGCACCACCGCCACTATCATCCGGCGCTCCTGCGCTTTGATCCGCTCATGCAGGGTCTCCTCGGTATCATCAACACGGATCGGCACTTCGGTGCGCGCCAGAACCGGCCCATTGTCCACCTCCGGTGTGGCGCGATGGATCGTACAGCCGGTGATAGGCAGTTTCAGCCGCAGCGCGTCGGCCACAACATGCGCGCCGCGTAACGCGGGTACCACCGGACCGGCCTCGGTACGAACGGTATCACTGCCGTCATCGGGCAGCAGCGCCGGATGCTGGTTGATAACCTGATTGGGAAAGCGCTGGAGGAAGTTAGCCGAGAGCACCCGCATAAAGCCCGCCAGCACCACCAGATCCGGGGCAAATGCGGCAATCACATCGGCCAGACGCTGCTCCCAGGCACTACGAATAGCCGGATCGTGCGCGCGCTTGAGGGGAACATAAGCGTTGGCGACTTTATGCTTCAGCGCCCGCTGCAAGCCGTATGCATCGGCGCGATCGGCAACGACCAGCACCACCTCCGCCCCCAGGTCGGCGGCAGCCTGAGCATCCAGCAGCGCCTGCAAATTACTCCCGCTCCCGCTGAGAAGAACCGCAACCCGCAAACTCATGCCCCAATATCCGTGCGATACTGCTTATCCGCAAAATCAATAGTCCGAATCGCGCCATAGGCCCGGTCCAGCGCAGCCTGCATATTCGGACCCAGCCCGGTGACACCCAGCACACGCCCGCCGGCCGTGACGA
>CAKZQX010001113.1 GCA_937141995.1 uncultured Chloroflexaceae bacterium
TTGGCAGCCAGTTCCCCGATCAGCCGCTCCAGCCCGGCCAGATGCCGGCCCAGGGCCGCTACACCGTTGAGCGCGCCCTGTCCCAGCACCTGGCAACCGACGATGACCCGCGCGTCCATCCGTTCAACTTTCCTCAACTGGACCAACTGGGGCCGCTGGGTGAGGTGCTACGCGCTGCCCTTGACCAGGATGTCACCCGGCAACCCACCGCCACCACGCTACGCGAGCAGTTGACGGCGCTGCTATCCGATTTAGGTAAACCGCTGCTCCGCGCTCCCGACGGCACCGGCATCCTTACCACCGAGGCATTGGTTGCCTGGTGCGAGGCCCACTGGGCTGCCGCCGCCGACTGGCTCTATGGCAACTTACCTGACCAGATTGAACGCTGGTGGGGCGCAGCGGATATCGCGGCAGAACTGCGCACCAGCGTGCAGCAGCACATTGACCGCAACGCCGGCCTGGATGCAGTGCTGGCCTGGCTCGATCCACATATTGATCTCAACTACCGAGCCCCACTCTTGAGACAATGGTCTGGCGACCGATGCCGGCGCGATACGCAGCCTTGCCTTTAGCCCCGATGGGCAAACGCCGGCCGTTTTTGGACAGGATGGAACAGTAACGCTCCGGCGCGTCCAGGATGGTACGCTGCTTCAGACCTTGACCGGGCACAGCGACTGGGTAAGTAACGTCGCCTTCAGCCCCGCCGGCACCCTGCCGGCATCCGGTGGTGATGATGGCCGGGTTATTCTCGGGCAACCGGGTAATGATACTCCGCTGCTGATCCACGACGAAGCAAACCAGCAGGTGCGCAGCATCGGGTTTCATCCCAACGGGCAGATGCTGATTGCCGGCTATACCGGCAGGAAGATCAATTCTGGCAGGTAAACGATGGTACACTCCTGCATACCTATGATAGTGATATGTATACTGTCAATAACCTGGCCTGCCTGGAGAACGGGCTTATCCTGGCAGCAGGTGATGAGCGAGGAGTTATTACATTTCTGCGCGCACAACTCAACCGCAGAAATATTCTCACGAGGATTCTAGAAAAGCCTGAAAAAACCAGAAACAAAAAAATCGCCCTATGCAAATGCAAAAGGCGTTTTCCTGTAGAGCTTTGTCTGTTTTTCTCGATAAGCATAAGCTTTTGGCAGAAAAATGAGAGTTAAGGCGCGTCCCACCGGTTTCTCGGCTAGCGGCACGAGGTTCAGGCGGAAGAAAGGGAGGAAGAACGGAGAAATATAGTTGAGGAAAGCGTTGATCGCAAGCCGAACGCTTCCTTAGGGCCGCGCCTCTCTCTTCATTTGTACATTTATAGAATACTTCAAACCCCCTTCAACTTCAATAGTTCCTTCATCCCGTATCGTAATGGGCCATTCGGCCTTATGGTACTGGGAGGGGGGATGACCCGTGCTACAATGTGTTTACCTGCTCATAATGCGTTAAAATAGCATAAAAGCACTATTCTGAAAAGTCTCTCAAGTGTAACCCGTAACCGTTTCTATCCTAATCTGGTACTATGCCTAAAAACTCACGTGATATGTTTGAAGCACAACGCGAGGCCATGCTACAATCCCAGGCGCCCCTGGCAACGCGCATGCGCCCGCGCACCCTGGAAGAATTCGTCGGTCAGGAACAGATTATCGGTGAGGGGCGCGTGCTGCGTCGCACGATTGCCAATGATCAACTCTTCTCGATGATCCTTTGGGGACCGCCCGGTAGCGGCAAAACCACCCTGGCCCGCATTGTTGCCGGCACCACCAATGCCCACTTCGAGCAGGTCAGCGCGGTGGCCGCCGGGGTGGCCGAACTACGTCGGGTCATCAAAGAGGCTCAGGACCGGCTGGGCATGCTCCAGGAGCGGACGATCCTGTTTATTGATGAGATCCACCGCTTCAACAAGAGCCAGCAGGACGCCGTACTGCCCTATGTCGAGGATGGCACCATTATTCTGATCGGCGCAACCACTGAAAATCCCTCATTTGAAGTTAACAGCGCGCTGCTCTCGCGCAGTCGTGTCTTTATGCTTGAAGCGCTCACCGACGAGCAGATTGGGCAACTGGTTGATCGCGCCCTGACCGATAGCGCACGCGGACTGGGCACGCTGAA
>CAKZQX010001114.1 GCA_937141995.1 uncultured Chloroflexaceae bacterium
GGTTTGCCGCACGCTTTCCAGTAGAAGCGTGCCGTCTTGATCGAACTCTCAGTCGACTCGGCCCCACCGCTGGTGAAGAAGAAGGTATTGATCGTGGGATAGGTCAGCGTGCTCAGTTTCTCGGCCAGTTCGATGGCGCGCAGGTTGGACGATCCGGTGTAGGAAGAACTGAAGGCCAGCGTACACATCTGCTGCATCGCAGCCTCGGCCAGTTCGCGCCGTCCATGGCCGACGTTGACATTCCAGAGCCCACTCAGTCCGTCGATCACTTCGTCGCCCGCAATATCTCTGAGGATTGCCCCGTGACCCTCAACCCAGATCCGTGGCGATTGATGATCCGCCGGGTGGTAGAGGGGATGGATCAGATGAGCCAGATCCGATTGGGTACGCTCGGCTATGTCAGGAAATGTCATGGAAAACCCCTTTCGCTTCGTCATGAGCGATTGACCGCTTAATCTCATCGATGCCGCAATTGTACACCGAATCTCGCCTATGCCGGCAATGCGGCAGCATGGCGGCCGCACTCCAAAAGCGGCAAATGGGCAATTTGGAATTTACACAAGTTACGCGGTGGGAGTTTGGACCACGCACAACACGACATGCGCGAACACCGCGAAACGGCCAATGCTGACATGGATCCGGCGATTCCGTGTTTGGCGGGGGCTATCACCGCCGGCAGGGCGGAAGCAACTATATCTTGTTCACAAAAATTTGCACGAAGTGCAACATTTTTGTGAACAAGATCAAAACGTACCATGCTGCCGCAGGCGAATCCGGCTTCCATCAGGTGAAATGTCCCATTTGAATGCCCACCGCGTAAGTCCTGTAATTTAGACGCTTGCGTACGTTTATACAATAGAAATGGTATGTCGTACGCACGCTGGTCGTATAAGATCTGATACACGTTTTCCGGCAACATCACGCGGTGTATGCCGGCAGAGGGAGGTCGGCAATGAATATGTTCCGGCGCGGATTAGGTCTGACAGATCTGGTTGGTGGGCTGATGGTCACGGCACGGCCGGCACGCATGCTTCTGTGCTTTAGCCTGGTACGCGGTGTGCGGTTGCTCCTCATGGGAACGCTGGATACCGGGAAGTCACCCGGCACCTGCGAGAGTGATATTGCCTGTGTGCCCCCGGAACCGCCCCCTCCGGCAGATCTGCCCCTGACCGAGCCAGATACCTCTGACAGTGCAACAATTCCCGATACGGAAGCAGTCCAGGGGCTCTGGCAGTTCTTGCAGCAGGAAACCTACCGGCAGCGTGGCGGTGGTTACCGGCAGGACTGGGCGTTTCATCAGGTGGCGACCAACCGGAACCTGGGCGCCCCCCTGGCACTGAGTGCCGGCAGCGCCGACTATGTCATCGCGGATGGGCGCAGTTATGGCTTCCAGCCCTTTGCCCGGGATACGCTCTTCAACGAGATTCCGCGCTGGGCCGAGGTGCAGAGCCTGGCCGATCAGCTTACCCAGGTTATTCCCACAACCGGCCTGCTCTATCAGTTGCTGGCCGCTGGCTTCCGGCGCTCCGGCGGAACATTCTACCCGACGCAGGCATTTGCGCAGTTTGTGGTGCGTGAACGCCTGGGACCGGCGCTGACCGAGGGCTTTCGCATCACGGTTGATGGAGTGCAGTATGCCGTGCAAGTCTTTGCGCTCGACACGCTCTACAGCCCGGTGGGGCAGTGGTCCGATGTCCGCCGCTTGAGCACTACTCCGGAGGGTAGCTTGCGCACGGCCTGCCTGGAAGCGACCTACGCGCATGTAACCGGCAGTGCGTATGATCCGCGTGTACCCTTCCACGCGGCCGGCCTGCGCGAAGGATTGGGAACACCCCTTACCGGCGTCTATCGGACGAATTTTGCGGGGAATGCCTGCGAGGTTCAGGTCTTCGCACGGGATACGCTCTACGCGCGGCCGGGCAACCCGCCCCTGCGCCAGAGTGCCCTGCCCCGGCCCCAGTTTGATCTGACCCCGACCAGGGCAACAACGCCGGAGTTAAGCGCCCCTGAGGATGCGCTGACCCGGCGACAGGCTGTTTTTAGCATGCTGCCGCTGGCAGGACAGCCGCGTATCTCGCAGTTTTATGGCTATACCCGGTTTGCTGCCGGTGCAGGGCGCGGCTTCTACACCGCAACGCAGGGCCGCCACTCCGGGATCGATTTTGCGGTGGAGTTGGAAACGCCGCTGCTGGCAATTGATCACGGACTGGTGGTCTGGGCAGGCGCGAATGTCGATGGTATCTCGTTTGGGGCGGGACCACGCAGCATTATTGTGCGCTACGGCAGTATGTATGCGCTCTATGGGCATGTCTCCAGCGAGGCGGTACAGAAGGGGCAGCGGGTCGTGCCGGGGCAGATCATCGGGCGATCGGGCTTTCCCAAGGCGCCACATCTGCACTTCGAGATACGCCCGGTCC
>CAKZQX010001115.1 GCA_937141995.1 uncultured Chloroflexaceae bacterium
GATTATGGCGGCCGTTGACTTCCATCAGTTTGTATGTTCCATCACGTGCATCGCGTTTGAACTCAGTACAGGCATAGCCGTAGAATCCGAGTGCGCGGAGAGTCTCCCGTCCTGGCGTGATGATCTCCGGGATGGGTTTGCTTTGCGCGACCCGTGGTGACCCAAATATCGGTGGGGCATTCCGGGTATGTTCCGACGTAAACTCAACCAGTGCTATGTCATCGGCGAAGTAGGCATTATAGTTTACGACATGGTTATCCGGGCCAGGGATCAACTCCTGAATCATCACTTCGATGCCGGCTGCCTCTGCCTGCCGGTATGCCGTCAGCAACTGGTCAAGTGTATCAACCTGGACCATCTTTTTCTTGAACAGTGCAACATAGCGGTGGCTCTGGCTCGGTTTGACCAGGCACGGATACTGAAGGAGGTGTGCGTATGCTTCAATGTCCTCAATGGAATGTGGCGTAATAGTGTGCGGAACCGATACGCCTGCTTTCTCGGCGATGTCATAGGTTAATTTTTTGTCGATAAATCGTTCTGTAATGCCCCAGTCAGTACATGCAACCGTATAGTGTTCTTGTAAGATGATTTTATGCCTTGATAAAGTAGACAAAGCCGCATCAGATACGGGTAGTAAAATACTATCGCCCAATCGGTGCCCAAGTGCAATGAGCAGATCCAGGAATTGATCCTCTTGCTGCTCCGGGTGTGGCACAGGGATACGTTCGCGTACATACCGGGAGCAAAATCCCATGTCACGCGAGTCGTAATACATCGCAATGATGGGAACTCCCATCATTCCCAGAGATCGGATGACGCCGAGTCCCATGGTGTGTGTAGAAAGCACAATGGCTGGTTTCATATTCGGGTTCCTCGTTTCAGACTTATCTGGTTTACCGAGCGGTAAACTATGAAGCGGTAGCATGATGTTTGTTTATCTTCTGTACAAAACATGTCATGTTTTATCCTGCTGAGGGCAATATTCACTTTCGCCGAAAGAACTGTATAAGGTATATCCTTTGATATGTCTTATACACTAGCTATTTGCATCGTTTATATTGCCTTATCTGGTGTGCTTACATGGAGGTAAGCGTGGTTCTCACATTATTCTCTGTGCTTGCTGCATAGAAATAGCTAAATGGGCAGTGATAATGGGAAGGTAGTATTGCATTAAACTATTCTGCGTAGTTTCCGGACAACGGCTTGTATTGCGCTGATCACGGACGGACTCTGGAACAGAAGTGGGCTGTTCTAAGCGCTTAAAGACAATGACATCACCATTTCGCCTAAAAGGTGTTGTCACTCCGTTCAGGGTTAGCGTCTGAGCCTGTGGTGCATACAGTGTGACTTCAGTATTGATGCTGCCGTTCACGGCGACCAGGGTTGCATTCTCGGAAAATGTGACTTCGAACGGCTCACGGCTGTCGGCATTTGCAATGAGGACGCGGCCACTTTGCTGGTCGGACAGGGTCGTTCCGCCATACAGAAAGATAGTTTCAATCTGTGTCGCAGATTGCCGGCAGACTACGGCGATCTGTCCATCGAATGTATACGAACCGGCAGAGATAGCCCCGTTCGTCTGACCATACCGGATTACAATATCATCGCTCTGTTCGTTCCCATCGTTTGCCTGAACGCGCACTACAGCCACCTCCCCTGTATCTGCCAATACCGTCACAGCGGGGCGTGTATCCCATGCAGCGTCGCTGGTTGGATACAAAATGTGTATAAAGCGCAGATTGGCAGTGGGTGTTGTTGGACGAATGCGAATATAAGATTGACCGTCATTGCCGGTGCTGAAGGTAAATACTTGCGGCCTGGCCACTGCAATACCAAGAACCGCTCCGTTACCGGCATTGCCTCGTACCCAGTTACCCTCAACAGAAACGTCTGTACTGAAGTGGCTGATCCAATCGTACGTATGGGCCGTTTCGGCGGCGATATTATCCAGCATCACGAAGTAGTCGGGGCGTACAAACACCACATGGCGAGTGATGTCTTTTATGCCGGGGATGTTACGGTAGCGTCGGGTTGCATCGGCGGCAACATAGTTAAAGTCAGGTGTACTGGTGGTGACTTCGAGAAATCCGTCGCTACCAAGGAATCCGACCGGGCTTTGCCGGTTATCCGGTGGCTGCTCCTGTCCTTGATTATCAATCAACAGGGTGTTGTGAAATGATGTTGCTGAGTGCTCAAAGCCGACTCTTTCGGGGACCAGCCACTGCTCGGCCTGATAGAGGTAGAATCCGTTGATATCGTTATGCTCGTGTCCAACGTTATACTCACAGTCGGTGATGACACACGATGTTTCCCAGGGATAGCGACCCTGCGTGAAACTATTGAATGCGAACCGCCCGCCGTAGGCTCCGGTCTTCAAACCAAATACCAGGTCATCCGCAGACCAGCCGGTGCGCCAGATAACGGCCTCCAGGTCCAAAAATGTGCGAGAGAGCGGCAGATCGTCTGGTGCCTCTGCAACACGTGCTGGGTTATAGTAGAGGTACTCGAAAACATTCCAGGGCACATGCCAGACGTTGATCGGTCGGCCAAAGTCGGCGATTAATTTCTGGGCCATCCACTCGGAATGGCCGTTGTTGTAGGCTGCGGCAATGAAGCGCAGGATATTTTGACTGTCGTAGCTATTGGCCCATGACCATTCAAAATTGCCGTATGACAGAATAAATTGACCATTGGACAGGCTATTATAGATCCGCCAGTAGGGATAGTTTTGCAGGTAGGTGTGTGGAAATAGATCGACCCCTTGCAACGTACGCAGATTGACCAGGTAAGGTAAAGTCATCGTCAGGCTATAGCTCTGGTATTCAATTCCTTCGTGCCAGCTTCCATCGCCAATATTGTTAAGCAGATCACGCCAGATTGTTAACCTCTGATTGGCATGGGTAATCCAGATCTGCGCCCGTTCATCTTCTCCCAGAAGTGACAGTCCCGCCAGACCGATTGCGCTGTGGTTGGTTGAATAGTGATTCTGGATGTAGGAGCGTTGCCACCAGTTGTCACCATCGGAAGTGATGGGCTCGACACTGGCCGTATAGAGTTCCTGTGCCCGTCGGGCCAGGTCTGTGCGTACGGTGACGCGCTGGTTCGGGGTCAGATGGCGGTAAAGCCAGTCGTAGGCCAGCGCACTACTGATCAGTATATGGCTGTGACCCAGATCACGCTTCCCCTCCTCGTCCCACTGATCCATAGCGACCATGGTTAATAAATAATCTCGTGCAAGGTTACAATAGTCAGTGTTCTCGGTGATGACACATGCAAACGCAAGTGGAAGCATCCGGTTGCCGAAGTTACGAAAGGCATCTTCATTCTCGTCTGCCGGTGGCTCAGTATGTTCGGTTAACCGGGCCCGCCGGGCATGCATCTCGGCGTTGACATACGCTTCAATTGGTGCCCAGATCTCCGCGTGGCTGGTCTGGGTCTGGGTGCGTAGAGTGGCGATATCGTTCGCACTGAAGAACAGGCGTGGATGCTCCGGCACC
>CAKZQX010001116.1 GCA_937141995.1 uncultured Chloroflexaceae bacterium
GCTGGTGGAACGGGTAGAGGATTTTTCGCAGCAGACCACCGCAGATGTGCAGCCACTCGCCCCGCTCCTGTGCCGGCGACTGGCACGTCCATGGTTTGTGGGCACGGTGGTTTGTGATACTATCCCCATCCTGGTGCTTGACCTCCGCCAGATTGCCCAGGATGTCCTGTTTGGACAGCGGAAGAACGCAGACACAGCATCGTGTCGTCCTACATAATTCAGTACCAGGTGCCTTAAATCGCATGTAGGGAGCTTGATCTGATGGAACAAACACTTAACCGTTTACCCACCCTGGAAGTGCCTGAACTGCGTCCAACGCTTCGAGATAATGTGCGCTTGCTGAATATGATGATCATTGGCGCATTGACACTGTCTATCGTTTTAATGCTGCTCATCCTTATGTTAAACCGGATTAACCGGGTAGATACGGAAGCGGTGGCGTTTGCTTTATTTATAATGATAATCACAGCGATTGTCACTGTGCCGTCATACTATTATCTACGTCGGAAACGGGTATTGTTTGCCGGTCGGTGGTTTTTTTACGGCTTGACGCTGGTTCTAGCTTTTGCCGCTGCACTTATTGGTGGTGTGGGCAGCCCGTTGATCATGGGCTACTTTATCCCCATTGTCGCCGCGGGGTTGATTGGTGAGAGTGCCGACAGCCTGCGGGTTGGTGTCGTAGCTATAGTCAGCTATGTTGTGCTCTTCGCGGGACAGTTTTTCCTGGGATGGGACCCTATTATTCCGCTGACTCGGGGAAGTGGAGTTATCTTTCTGCCGATTTTCTTGCTGTCAGGTGGAGGTCTGGCAATTCTCGCCTGGGTCACGAGTCGGGATCTGACCAATGCCCTGCTTGAGTCGCATCAGCGAGCCAGAGAGTTGCTGGATCAGACTGAGCAGATTATGGAGAAGAATATTCAGCAGGTTGAACTGGGAAGCGAACTCTCGGCCGCTGCGGCCGAGTTGCAGGCGACTTCGCAACAGCAGGCCAGCGGCGCAGCCGAACAGGCCAGCGCGGTCTCGCAGATCAGCACTACTATTGAGGAACTGGGAAGTACGGCCCGCCAGATTGCTCAGACGACTGAGCATGTCGCCCAGGCCGCCCAGCATACGCTGGAAAACCTGAGTAACGGCCAGGGCGCCGTTGATGAGAGCATTCAGGCGATGGAGCGCATTCGCAGCCGAATGCAGGATGTTGCCGCCCGTGTGTTGAGCCTGGGCGAGCGTTCGCAGCAGATCGGCGAGATTATCGACCTGATTGACGATATTTCCGATGAAACCCATCTGCTGGCCCTCAACGCCGCGATTGAAGCTGCCGGTGCGGGGGAGCATGGCCGCCGTTTCGCGGTGGTCGCCGCCGAAGTCAAGAGCCTGGCAAACCGCACCTTGGCCGCCGCCAAGGAGGTTAAAGGCGTGATTGCTGAGATCCGTCAGGCAACTAACTCCGCAGTGCTGGCCGCCGAAGAAGGGGGCAAAGAGGTTGAGCATGGCGTTGAACTGGCACATCGTGCCGGGCAGGTGATGGACACTGTCGTGATGGTCGCCGAGCGCACAGCGCAGAGTGCTGCTGAGATTGGCCTGGCAACAGCCCAGCAGCAGAGCGCCAGCGAACAGGTGGTCGAAACGATGCGCGAGATCGCCGAGGTAGCGCGTCAATCCGCCGGAGGCGCGCAGCAGATGGCCGAATCGTCGGCGATGCTGACGGCAATTGCCGACCGGCTCCATGGAATTGCACAGAGTTAACACCGTGGCATAGCCCGGCGCATAGCCGGCAGTGATCTGGGATCTGATATGTCTGGTATGGATCTTTCAAGCTTCTACAATCAATTTCGGGAAGAGGCCAACGAAAATGTCCGCATCCTGAATGATGGGTTGCTGGCATTGGAACAGATGCCGGATCAGCGTGATCCTGATGCGCAGGCGCAGGTCCATGCAATCTTCCGCGCAATGCACACGATCAAAGGATCGGCCCGATTGCTGGGGTTTGAACTGGTCGGCAAGCTGGCCCACGCCATGGAAAACCTGCTGGGCACGGTGCGCGAGGGGCAGCGTAGCATTGACCGTCCAATGGCCGATAACCTGCTGCGCTGTGGGGATACCATTCTTGAACTCACGGCGGCAGCGGTCGAAGGGCGTAACGTCGAAGTTGACATTGACGCATTGATTGTTATGCTTGAAGCGCCGGCGGAAGGTCAGGCACCGGCAGCAGCAGAAAGTCCACCAGTAGCAACCGAGGAGCCGCAGCCGGCATCCGAAGCCGAAGACACCGACACGCCGACCGAGCCGGAGCCACAACCGGCAGCAGTGCCACCTGCGGCGACACCGCCACCCGCAACGCCGTCACCGGCACCTGCCGGCAGTCAGGCCACAGCGCCGCCGTCAAACCTGCCGAAATTGCGCCCGAACAATCGCCAGACGGTGCGGGTACGGGTGGATCGGCTGGACCGGCTGATCAATCTCACCGGGGAACTGGTGGTTGGGCAGCAGATGCTCTCGACTCATGTGCAGGCACTGCAAGACCTGACGACGCTTGTGCAGCAGCAAGAACGCGCTCTGCAAGAACTCGAGGCCGAATTGGGCCACCTGCGGTTTACCACCAGCCAGAGTCAGACGCTTGAAGACAGTCTTACCCTGCTCTTTACCAACAGCAGTCAGGCTCGCCAGATTCTGAGCAGCCAGCTTGCCCAGTTCAGCCAGCATATTAGCCAGCAGAATGTCCTGATTGGTGATCTGGAGCAGGAAGTAATGGCGGCGCGACTGCTGCCAATCTCCACAGTATTTGCCGCCATGCCGCGGGCGGTCCGTGAACTGGCGCACGCCACCAATAAAGAAGTGCAGTTGGAACTGCTGGGTGAGACGACCGAGATGGATCGGAAGTTGCTGGAGTCAATGACCGATCCGCTGCTGCACCTGGTGCGGAATGCAGTTGATCATGGAATCGAGCCACCCGACGAACGCAGCGCAGCCGGTAAGCCGCGCCTGGGACATATCCGCATCAGCGCTGAAGCTGCCGGCGGCGAGGTCCGTATCTGCATCGGCGATGATGGGCGCGGCATGGACCCGGAAAAACTGCGCGATGTTGCCGTGCGCAAAGGACTGATTAGCGCCGAGAATGTTGCGCTGCTCTCGGACACGGAGGCGCTGGAATTAATCTTCCTACCGGGCTTTAGTAGTACGCCGATCATTACCGATATCTCCGGGCGCGGCGTCGGCATGGATGTCGTACGCTCAAACGTGGGTGAGTTGGGCGGCCAGGTCATGATCGAATCGCAGATCGGCCACGGTACCCAGATCACGCTGGTACTGCCACTAACCCTGGTGACTACCCGGATACTGCTGGTCAATGTCGGCAACCAAACGTTTGCACTCCCGGCAACGGGCTGCCGTGGGACTATCTGGGCACACCGCAGTCAGATCCGAACCATTGAAGGGCGCGCAACAATTAGCTACAAGGAGCAGACCCTGCCGCTACTGCGTCTGGCCGATTTACTCGGCATCGAAGCAGATGCAGCCTTTCAGCGGAGTGAGCGTATGCCTGCTGTGTTGATCGGTAATACGCAGCGCCAGGTAGGGTTGCTGGTTGATCGACTACTGGACGAACGGGAGGCCGTAGTCAAGCCGCTGGGGCCGCTGTTTGAGCAGCGCCGACGCTACAGCGGGGCCGTGCAACTTGGCGATGGTCAGTTGACCCTCCTGCTCAACCCGATCATTCTCTCACAAACGGCCCGGGGTATGGCGTTAAGCAACCCCGCCGGCGGTATGGCGGGAGCCCGCCGCCGATCAAGTTTGCTGATTGCCGACGACTCATTTACCACACGCGAGCTAATCCGCAGTATCCTTCAATCGGCCGGGTATACTGTTACGGCTGCCTATGACGGCATGGATGCCCTGGAGAAACTGCGCGGGCAGTCGTATGATCTGGTTATTAGCGATGTGGAAATGCCCCGCGTGAATGGATTTCAACTTACCGCACGCATTCGTCAGGAACTGGGGTTGATGGATCTGCCCGTCGTCATCATTACCAGCCTGGCATCCGATGAGCATCGTCGCCAGGGACTGGAGGCAGGAGCGCAGGCATATATTGTAAAAAGTCAGTTTAACCAGGACAATTTATTGGAGGTTGTCCAGCAGTTGCTTGGGCATTGACGCATATGAACGGGTGCGAAATACCACGGTACTATCACATTGCGCGTTGCAACCTATCCTGCCAATTCACCGCTGCACCCCTGCGCTGCACTCGTGGGAAAGGGCTATTCGCACAATTCCGATGAAGCAGCCGGTCCCTGGTACAGTTTACATGTATAATTGTCTTACATAGATTATGTGATGCAGGGACAGCGCTCCCCACCGACTGCCTGATCGTGTCGGGCGCATCGTCACCACGCACCGCAAAACTGGTCGCATGACGTGGAATTTCATACATTCCTGATGTCCCTCATTACAGGAGCAAAGCGATGGCAGAGAAGATACTGATCGTAGATGATAGCAAGCTCGTCACCGATATTGTCAAGATGCGGTTAGAGATGTATGGGTATGAGGTACGCCTGGCCCACAGCGGCGAAGAGGCGCTGACCTGTATTGCCGATGAAGTCCCGGATCTGATGGTGCTCGATGTGCAGATGCCCGGCATTGATGGCTACGAGGTCTGCCGACGGTTGCGGGATAATCCAGAGCTTGATGACCTGCGCATTATTATGCTGACTTCAAGCGATGATAAGCATTCGGCATTTGAGGCGGGAGTGGATGATTATCTGAATAAGGATGTCGATCTGCTCAATCTGCCCAATCGGGTTAAGCTGGTTCTGGAGATGGATTAATCTCTTCCATTTAAGTATGCTGCGTGAAACGTGCGGCGCATGCGGTTGAGCCGGTGCCACGCGGAGCACGCAGCATGTACGGCGATGAATGAGCACCTGCGCCTCTTGATTGTCGATGACTCAGCACTTATGCGACGCGTGCTTCGCGGAATGTTTACCAAAGATTCCGGGATTACCGTCGTCGGCGAAGCTATCAATGGTCGTGAAGCACTGGATCTGGTTGCCAGGCTGCGACCGGATGTGATTACCATGGATGTACGGATGCCGGTGATGGATGGCCTGGAAACGACCGAGCAGTTGATGGCATACTACCCAACGCCGATCCTGGTTCTAACGGCATCGCTCTCACGCTATGATGTCGATATTACATTTAAGATGCTTGGCGCGGGCGCGCTGGATGTGATGGAAAAACCGAAACTGGACGACGCGCATTCCTATGAGCGCGCACGGCGTGAGTTGCTCCGGCGCATTAAGCTGTTATCCCGGGTTAAAGTGGTGACCCACCTCCGTGGCCGGCGGCGAGCAGAACAACCTTATCCGGATCAGGACAGACATTCCGGGGCTGCACCTTTGACGACAACCCATACGCTGGGACAAACGCAGCATCAGAATCGGGAAGGAGCAGCCTGGACCATGTCTCAATCGGTTGTACACACTCCCGGCATGGCTATCCCAGGTATTACGCCATCATTTAAAATACCGTTTCCGCTGGTGGTTATTGGTGCTTCTACAGGAGGGCCGCGCATCATACGGCAGATTCTTATGGGGTTGCCGGTAACGTTTCGTGCGTCTATTCTGGTGGTTCAGCATATTGCCGAGGGGTTTAGTCGCGGGATGGTCGATTGGCTGGCAAGCGCCTGCCAACTGCCGGTCAGGCTGGCCTGTGAAGGCGACCAGTTGACGGTTGGCACGGTGCTGGTTGCACCAGAGCGGCTCGATCTGCTGGTCGAGAGCAATGGGCGCATTCATTTGAATGATAAACAATTATTGCTTCAGCGTCCGGCAATTGATATTACGATGCAGTCCGCCGCCGAGATGTTTGGCCCCCAGGTTATTGGTATCCTGCTCACCGGGATGGGGCGTGACGGGGCGGTCGGGATGCAGAGCATTCACCACGCGGGTGGGTATACAATTGCGCAGGAGCAGGCAAGTTGTACCATTTTTGGTATGCCTCGCGCGGCGATTGAGCTGAAGGCAGTTGATGAAGTGTTATCGCCTGAAGAGATCGTACTGGCGCTCCAGAAGCGCGTGGTAGCTATGATGTAGCCTGTTCTATTGATTCGGTGACACAACGATTTACACAAGCGGTACACCAGTGATTATTGGCCGTGCTGCGTAGGCCTGGTTTACAGTTTCTTGTTTATTTTATGACGATAATGAGACACTCAAAAGCACAAAGTACTGGTCCGCTCGCATCTGTTGAACTGGTACTCAAACCGGGTCAGTTTGAGGCACTGCGGGATCTGCTGGCCCAGTACAGCGGTGTCTACCTGGATCAAACCCGACAAAAGGTTTTGACAACCGGGTTGGCACAACGGCTGGCGGCAACCGACGGGACGCTCGAGGCGTACGCGGCATATATTGCCCAACCGGCGGGGCGCGCCGAGTTACAGCGCCTGGCCGAATTGACGCTGAACCACGAGACTATCTTCTTCCGCAATCTGCCCCATATGCGGGCATTACGTGAAGCGATTTTGCCCGAAATGCATCGGCGGAAACCTACGGGAGTACCAATTCGTATCTGGAGCGCCGGATGTGCCACAGGTGAAGAACCCTACTCACTCGCCATAACGGCCCTGGAAACGTTCGCCACGTTGAACACACGTCCCGTCGAGATCTGGGCAACGGACCTGAGTGAGTTAGCACTGGCAAAAGCGCGCCTGGGAAGTTACCGGGGACGCTCACTGAGCAATGTGACGCCTGAAATACGCGCGCGTTATTTTGACCCACGGGGTGAGGCCTGGCTCGTCAATGACCGTGTCCGGTCGCTGGTTCGCTTTGAGCAGCTTAATCTGTTAGAGCCATTTCCAGACGATGCCCGTGGCATTGATATAATCTTTTGTCAGAATGTGACCATCTATTTTCAACTGGCAACCTGCCGAGCGCTCATTGAACGGTTTTATCAGAGTCTGGAGGATGGTGGTACGCTATTCCTGGGATTCTCAGAAACGCTCTGGAATATCCATAACGGCTTTCGGCTGCAAGAAACGCACGGCTCATTTGTGTACTATAAAGAGCCATACCGAACGCAACCTGGCGCACCCGGCACCCCGGTTCAGGCTCCCCGACCCGCCGGGACCAGAACAGCAGCAAGCGATTCGCGGCAGACACGGTCGCTCCGCGAGGTGCGTTCCCGGCCGATACTACCGCCCCAAGCCAGGCATACCCCAGGGGAGCGCCGTATTCCGTCACCGGCAAAATCGTCGGTTGAGCAGCAGCCATCTGAACCTGATATCGTTCAGCAGGGGTACACGCTGCTGAGTGCCGGCCGGGTGACCGAGGCATTGGATTTGCTGACGCAGGTTCCGCTGAATGGACCGCATGCGCCGCAAGCAGTTGCATTAATTGCCCGGGCGCACGCAAATCGGGGCGACCTGGACCTGGCCGTGGCCGAAGCCCGGCGCGCGATTGAACTGGACTCGTTGACAACCGAGGCCTATCTGCTGCTGGGCATCCTGTATGCCCAACAGGGACAGTTACAGAGCGCCGTCCAGCATCTGGAGCGGGCGCGCTACCTGGACCCGGAGGCGGCATTGATCTCCTTCCATCTGGCTGAAATGTATCGCCAGACCCAGCGCCACGAGTGGGCCTTGCGCGAATATCGCAATACATTACGTAAACTGGCAACCCATCCGCCTGATGCACTACTCGATGGAGTGGCTGTCAGGTGGGTGCGCGACACATGTCAACGCTATGTCGAGATCCTGGCAGACGAGCAGAGATGAGGGGGAAGGCCCCCTCTCACTATCTATGGTAGTACTATGAGTGGCAATAATAGTCATACACTTCAGCGTATCTTTCACAATCAACGTCGCTCGTGCCGGACACTCCTTGGGCACCGCGCTGTCAAAAAGATCGCCGGACGACGCGTGGTGCCGGCACAAAACGGCCCTCCGGCTGCGGCACCGCTTAACGAGGTAGAACTCCAACGTCAGGCGGAACTGGAACGTGAGCTACAACTTGCACGCGATATCCAACAAGGTCTATTACTGGCGGCCGTGCCACATTTGCCGGGTTGGGAATTGAGTGCCGTTTCACTGCCGGCACGGGATCTGGGCGGTGATCTTTACGACTTTCTGCCGTTGCGGGGCGGCTGGCAAGGTATTATGATTGGTGATGTGGCGGGTAAAGGCTTACCGGCCGCGCTCCAGATGGCAGTAACGCGTACCGTATTTCGCCATGAAGCGCGCACGGGCGCATCTTCGGCGCAAACGTTGGCAGCAGTAAATCAGGGCATATTGAGCGAAATCCCGCAGGGTATGGTGACAATGTTATATGCGTTGCTGGAACCAACGCAGGGAGTGTTACGGCTTTCAAATGCCGGGCATACCTTTCCCCTGCTGGCAAATGGAATGGTGCAGGAGTTGGAAGCTCCTGGTCTACCATTGGGCATCGACCTGGATATTGAATACGATGAGATAACGACCACGATTGGACCGGGTGATACCGTCGTGTTTTATACTGATGGCGTTACGGAAGCATTTAATAATGACTTCGAGATGTATGGACTGGAGCGGCTCCAGGCGCTGATCGAGAACAACGAACGGCTTAAACCCCGGGCGTTGATGACTCGTCTGCTTCAGGAACTACGGGCCTGGGGGATGGGTAGCGCCCAGAGTGATGATGTAACGATCGTGGTATTACGGCGGCGTCTGGAACACTTGAGTGAAGAACTACGTAGTATTGTGGATGATGTTTTGGGATTAGAACGGGCAACGGTGTTCTGGGAGGAAGTAGTGGTGCAGCTCTGCGGACCATCCCTTACCAATGCCCGCGCGGGAGAGTGGAACCGGATCTTACCGGAGGTGGTGCGCATTGCACGAGAACAATTTGGACGAGGGTTAGCACGCGAATTAAACCAACAAATGCGTTTAGCTATTGAGGAGTATCGCTAGCAGTTGGTCTACTACAGAACGTAAGCGACCGACGGCCGGGGTAGATCTCTGGTGACAGAATTGTCAGATAATCCATAAAAGATCCCGAACCGTCGTGCAAAAAATGCAGCAACGTGGTATAGTAGTCGATCCACGAAGAAGATTGTTACGCTCTCACTGAGTGGAGAGAAAGACTGTTCTTCTGTAGTGCCATCTGAAAAGCGATAGCCTATCTGTACGGAGAACAGTGAAATGGGGTTTGATTATGGCTGCGAACGAACCACTCATCTTTATGCCCTTAGACCTGGATACGTTCTCTGGCAGTGAGCGCTTTGTAGAGGGCACACGCCTGGGTGCTGCGTTCAGTCGAGGCATCCATTCCTATCTGCGTGCCGCATATACGGATGCGATTGAACACTTCAAGGCCGCGCTGATTGCTGCCTATGTAGATGGGGAAGAGCAAGCACAAATTTACGACCGCGAACGCGCGATTATTTATCTGTATATCGGCAATGCGCTGGCGTTTCAGGATGACTGGGAAGGCGCGTTGCGCGAGTATCTTGAAGCAGTTCAGACTGATCCGCAACTCGCCGAAGCGCATTACAACCTGGGGGTGGCTTTTGCGGCCCTGGGACAGTTTGACCGGGCAATTGCGGCCTTCAAGGAGGCGCTGGAGCACAACGAGGATCTCTACGAGGCGCACTTCTCACTCGGGCGCTGTTACCAGCGCCTGGAGGATGCCGGACGGGCCTATATTCACTATACCAGTGCGTGTGGCGCGCGGCCGCAGGCAGCCGAGCCACGCTATTACATGGGCCTGATGCATCAGAGCCACGGAGCGCACGAACTGGCACAGCGCTGCTTTTCAGAGGCATTGCGGGTTGAGCCCACCTTCGTCTCCCCCGCCGTGCAGGATGAGGTGCTGGTCTCGCGGAGTGAGTCCGAGGTTGCCCAGTGGTACTATCGGCTGAGCCAGGATTTGAAGACGCAGGGCTATGAGGAAGAGGCGGAACGGATCTACAAAGCGCTCCTGCAATGGCGGCCCGAGGAGTATCGTGCCCGCTATCTGCTGGGGAATTTGCTGGCGCGCAATCGGCGTTGGGACGAGGCATTAGAACAGTATCGCAAAGCCCCCCCCCACGATAAGCATTTTGTGGAAGCCCGCCTGCGAATGAGCGCTGTGCTCCGACTGCTTAAACAACATAAGCAAGCATACGATCTGCTCTTTGATTGCGCTAAACTACATCCGGGGAATGGACAGCTTTTCCTAAGCATGGGCAAGCTCCTCTATGATATGGAGATGTTCCCGGCAGCCGTGCGGGCTTTTGAACGCTCGGTGCAATTACTCCCGCGCGATCCGCAGGCCCACTACCTGCTCGGCTTTATGTATACGGTGCTGGGGCGGGAAAACTGGGCGCTGGCGGCCTGGCGCAAAGCGGTCGATCTGGCTCCGGAAGTCTACTCGCTGCGCTATGATCTGGGGTATATGTATATCCGGCGGGGTCGCTACGATCTGGCGGCTAAGGAATTTGCGGTCGTTTCGGATCACTGGCCCGATGATATAGAAACTAGTTTTATGCTGGGGTTATGCTACAAAGAATTGATGGAACCAGCCCGATCTATTCCGCTGTTTGAGAAAGTCTTACGACGCAACCCACGCCATGGCCAGGCACTCTACTACCTGGGCGCATGTTACCTACAGATTGGTAATACATCGCTGGGTAAGGCTTATCTCCGCCGATATGATCATCTGGCACGCCAGAGCCAGCATACCGTGGTACGCCCAACCTCGAATGCGCGCAAACGCTCGCTCTCAGCAGTGCGCTCGACAGTATAGGAGGAGTGAAAGAATGCAACGCATGGAGCGCGTCGAAGTCAATATTCCTTCAAATCCCATTTTTGAACGAGTCGTGCGGGCGAGTGCTGCCGAAATTGGTGAGACGTTGGGTTTCTCCGGCGACCGGATCGAGGATTTGAAGTTGGCAGTCAGTGAAGCCGTCAATAATGCAATTGAGCATGGCAACAAGAGTGAAGCCCATAAACTGGTCGAGGTAGTCTTCGCTCTGGATCAAGAAAAATTGGAAGTACGAATCTCCGATCAAGGCGCGGGCATTGAGCGTCTCGATTTTTCGCGCCGCATCGTTGAAGAACAGAACCTGGAAGAAGGTATGTTGCGCGGCTTTGGAACCTACCTTATTAGCGCACTTGTAGATGATTGTGAAGTTAGCTCGTCCCAAACCGGAACGGTACTCACGCTACGACTCTATCGGAAAGGGCAGACACAATGAGCGACGTTATCAGGCGTGAAGAATTTGGGGACGTTGCCGTGCTGCATATCGGTACACCCAGTGTTGATGGGGTCTCCGCTGCAGCAATTGAGGCCGCCTGTGCTGAAATGCGTCCCATTACTGTGCTTGATTTTAGCAATGTTTCGTTTATCAACTCATCTGGCATTTCCTCGCTGCTCAAATTTGTGGTGACAGCGCGTAAGGCCGGCTATAAGCTGTTTGCCATGAATGTCAGTCCTCACCACCAGAAAATTTTCAAGATGGTGGAGATGTCCCGTTTTATGCCGACGATTGAAGAGCGCGATCTGGCAACATATCGCTAAACTCGGCACTGTCCCGATGGGGCAACGATGCCTGCTCCGGCGATGCCTTCCTCGGACTGCGTTAGTAGTTACGGCGTTTACCGTCTGGATGGCGGCAGAGCACGAACCCTCCCGCACGTTGGCCTTGCACATACCTTCGGGGTAGCAGCAACCCGGCCTGCGGAAGGGTTGCTGATGTTGGCATGATAAACATTCCTCGCCGGAAGATGACGGTTTGGAAACGTTTGCATCCGGCGGGGCAGTCTGTGGTATCATATGCAGAGACCTATACCATGACAGCGCGTGGGCTGAAGCCGGGAAGGAGAAGCGTGTACCGCCCCTGGATTGTCGGGCGCAGCGTCTACCGGCAATTGCGGTAGTAGGATGCAGAAAGGAAACGGCGGTGGGGTTGAATGTTGAACATCTATGCAGGAGGATTATGTGGCGTCTACGGTGATGATTGTTGAAGATGATGCCTCAACGCGTCGTCTGTATCGCTTCCTCCTTGCCAACAGCGGCTATGTTGTTATCGAAGCGGAGGATGGCCTGGTAGCCCTTGAGAAGTTTGTTACGCAACCGTGTGATGTCGTGATTACGGATATGAATATGCCACGTATGGGTGGCCTGGATCTGGTGCGATCGCTGCGCGAGAATTATCCTGCGGTACATGTGATTATGGTAACGGCCTTTGGTACACCTGATATCGAGAAGCAGGCATTGCGAGCGGGGGTCAATGAATATCTGACCAAGCCGTTTGATTTTGAGGAACTGGAACGCCGTGTGCAGCAGTTCTTTGAACGACGTAATGGACCACCGTCTGTTTCGTAGCATATGCAGGTTTATAACTACTACCTTGCTTCGGAGGCTTTAGGCCGGAGTAATCAGGTTGCTTGACCTTTTGCATTGAGCGTCACTCCCCCGCTCACTCCTCTTGTTGTCCCCTGCTATCCCGGCTGACCCCGGCACGGCGTGAAGTCGCTTGATCGCATCGTACAGCGTTCTTCAGGTGTAATATACTGCGTCGATACACTTCAGACAGACAGCATGTGATCTGGAAAAAGTGAAGAAAATGTAAACCGGGCAGGAGCATAGCACTTGCAGAGTGCGCTACAATAGGATAAAGTTTCATGTCATATACCGTGTTACGATGTTCTCTGATGACCTGAACTGCGGAAAACAGTTCAGGTAAGTTCTGCCATGGGAGATTATCATGAGAGGCTGCATACAAGACACCCCATCAGTTCACCCACCAGCCAGGCTGCTCATAGTTGACGATGATACGAATGTACGCAACTTCTGTGCGCGACTTTTACGCCACCATGGCTACGCCACCGCCACCGCAGACAATGGGCGTACCGCGGTCGAGATGCTGCACGAGAAACGCTATGATCTGGTGTTGACCGACTTGCAGATGCCGGAGATGGGCGGGATTGATCTGCTGCACTATCTTCGTGAACAGCATCCCGATGTTGATAAACTGGTGTTCACTGCGTTTGCCGAAGTCGATACGGCCCGTCAGGCATTGAAACTGGGGGCGTTTGATTACCTGACCAAACCGGTTGACGCTGATGACCTGGAACGCGCAGTGCGCCGATGCCTGGAACTACGGCGTATTCGCCAGGAAAAAGAACGCCTCTCGGAACTGGTGGTGATGTACCAGTTTAGCCAGGCAATTGCGAACTCGCTGGACATCGAAACCCAGGTGATGCGGATTAATGCGTTCCTCTGGCAGCGCTTCGCTCCAGACTCGCTCTCGGTGTCACTCCTCTATCCGGAGGATCAATGCCTACGCCTGTTGGCCTATAAAACCCGCCATAGCACCGGCCCCCGCGCAGCCCAACTTCCGCTGGCTGCCGATTGCAGCGAGGAGCAGTTAGTACAAACCCATATGCAGCTTATTGGCGGACGCGGCACCGATATCGCCGGACTTATGGCCGGGGCGGTGTTGCGGACCAACGACCGGCCGGTCGGCTGCCTGCATCTTACGCGAGACAGCTGACGGGCCCGTCCACGATGACATGGGCAGGGGCACGCCGCTAGGCTGGCCAAGCCGCTTGATCGGGTCAGGC
>CAKZQX010001117.1 GCA_937141995.1 uncultured Chloroflexaceae bacterium
CGCCGGCCACGACTTTGGACTTGTCGTTCTTATCCGCCAGCGCGTACTCGTTGACGCGGCGGCACGCGCGCAGCGCCGCCGTGATGATCTTCGGGTCGGGAATGACGTCGTGCTGCTGCAGCTGCGTCATCGCTGCGGCGTCGCGGGATCGATCGATCAAAACTCGAGACGAACCGTGACGCCCCTCCCAGCCGTCGATGTCGGCGCGATTGAAGTAGTTATCAGCACGGCCCGGGCCGAGGCTACGGCGCAGACTGCCGCCCTGCTGATCCTGGCGATTACTCTCGGTAGCTATGTGCTGCTCTCGCTGGCGCTCGGCGTGATCCTCAACCGACTGGTTGTTGCACCAATCAAGCAGCTTACCCGCGCTGCCGAACGCTTCTGCGGCGGCGATCATACCGGACGCAACCGCATGCAGCGCTACGATGAGATCGGGACACTTGCCGGCGCGTTTGACCATATGGCCGATGAAGTTACCCGCATGATCCGGCATCTGGAACAGCGTACATGCGAACTACGGAACGAAATCGGCCAGCGCTGCGAGATTGAAGAGCAACTGCGCGAGCGCGAAGATCTGCTGGCATCAATCTACCAGGTCGCCGACGTTGGTATTTGTGTGGTAAACGCCACCGGGCAACTTGTCCAGGTCAACCCGGCCGCCTGCCGCATCTTCGGCACGGAACGCGATGAACTGACCAATCAACCCATCTCGTCGGTTGTGTCACCCACCTTCTACCAAAACCATGCTGGCTGGCAGGCAGTGCCGGACGCGCCCCCCCTCACGGGCAGCACCGAGTGGCAGGTCTATGGCAAAGATGGCATCTGGCGCGATGTCTGGGCAACCACTCGCACGCTCTACCGGGCGGGTGGGCAGCAGTTTGTTGTGCTTGCCCTGACCGATATCACGATACGGAAGCAGATGGAGGCCCAGCTCTACCACCTCGCTACCCACGATGAACTCACCGGCCTGCCCAATCGCCCCGCCTTCCACGAACAGATATCGGCCGTGCTGGGACAGGAAGCATGCACAGTGCTGTTTCTTGACTTTGATAACTTCAAGGTCATCAACGACAGCCTGGGGCATATGGTGGGCGACCAGGTGCTGGTTGCAGTGGTGCAGCGTTTACGTGCCGGTCTGTCGCCCGGGCTGCTGTTAGCCCGTTTTGGCGGCGATGAGTTTCTGCTCCTGGTTCAGGGCGCGCGGAGCCACGCGCTCGCCCTGAATGTTGCGAACCGCATTCACGCGGCGCTCCGCGCGCCGCTGCAGATTTCCCGGCAGGAGATGGTTGTTACCGCCAGCATCGGCATTGCAACGGCCAATCCCGACGACGGCATTCACCCCGATGATCTCATCCGCAACGCCAATATCGCTATGTATCAGGCCAAGCAGACCGGCCGCGCAGGCACCTGCGTCTACGACAAGACCATGCACGCGCAGGCATTGGCCCGCTTGCAAACAGAAAACGAACTGCGGCACGCACTGGAGCAGGGCGCGATCTGTCCACACTACCAGCCGATCATCGCGCTGGACAGCGGGCAGATTATCGGCTTTGAAGCGCTGGCCCGCTGGAACCATCCCACGCGCGGGTTGCTGCCGGCCGGGAGTTTTGTGCCCATTGCCGAGGAGAGCGACCTGATTGTCACGTTTGACTGGAGTATGTTGCAGCAGTCCTGTCGGCAGGTTGCTGCCTGGCGCAATCGGTTTGGCAGCGATATCCCGCTGGTTATTCATGTCAATATTTCGGGCCGCACCTTTCTGCATCCGAACCTGGTTGCGCATGTCGCGGAGACTCTGCACGCCAGCGACCTCCCGCCCGAATATCTGGTGCTGGAGATTACCGAGACGGTGGCGATGCATCAGGCCGACACAACAATTAACGCGCTGCGCCAGTTGTGCCGCCTCGGTGTGCAGGTGGCCCTGGATGACTTTGGCATCGGCTACTCGTCACTGCGCTATCTGCAGCAGTTCCCGGTGCAGACCATCAAGATAGATGCCTCGTTTGTGCGGACGATGGAGCAGGATAGCGGGAGCGCCGCAATCGTGGAGACGATCATCTCGCTGGCCGAGGCTCTCGGGATGCAGGTGGTAGCCGAGGGCATCGAAACCGATGTGCAGCGTGCCCGACTGCATACGCTGAACTGTGCGGCAGGGCAGGGCAAATATTTTTCGTGGGCAGTTGCAGCCGAGGCCGCCGCCGCGCTCCTCAGGCACGGCACGCTGCATCCCGATACCCGGTAAGGAGCATTGCATGATACGACACATCTTTGCATACTGCTGGTGGCTGGTCCTGTTCCTGGCAATCATCGCCTCCTGTGCGCTGACCCCGGTCAAGCCGGAACCGCTGCGGGTGCGCCTGGCAACCTGGCCCGGCTATGCTCCGTTGTATGCCGTCGCCGGGCATGACCTGGCCGCGCCAACCATGCTGGAGGTTTCAACCTCTGAACTGGCGCAGGATAACTACCGCGCCTTTGCCGAAGGGCGGGTGGATGTGCTGGCGACAACGCTCTACAGCGCGCTCCAGTACCACGATCAGGGCACTCCGACTGTGATTTTTATGGTGACGGACTACTCGAATGGGGCCGATGGCATTATTGCCCGGGCCGGTATCAACAGCGTGGCCGACCTGCGGGGCCGGCGCGTCGGCGTCGAGTCGGGCTCGATCAGCCACTTTGTGCTGCTGCGTGCGCTGGCGCAGGCCGACCTCCAACCCGATGATGTGGAGATGACGCATGTCGGCGTCAGTGAAGCGATAGATGCGCTTGACCACGGCCTGGTCGATGCCGCCGTGGTCTGGGAGCCGGTGCTTTCAAAATATACGCAAACGCATACCCAACCGCCGCTCTTCACCAGCGCAGACATTCCTAACGAGATCATTGATGTGCTGGTGACGCATCCCGAAACAGTCGAACAGCGCGCCGATGATCTGGTCAACCTGGCGCGGGGATGGGACCGGGCGGTGCAGGGCTGGCGTACAGGTGCATCCGAGATCAGCGGCACAATGGCTACAGTCATGAATGTAGAAGTACCTGACCTGCGCCGGCAGTTTACCATGATCGAACTGACCGACCTGGAGCAGAATCGCCGCCTGCTCGATCCGGACATGCCCACAAGCATTCGCCCGGCCTTCGAGGACATGGTCAGCTTTCTCCAGTCCAACGGTCAACTCGAGGCACCTCCACCCACACCCGCCGACCTGATCAATGCCCAGATTGTCACTGCGGCACTCGGTGAAGCCCAGGATTGACCGGACAGCGCAGCGCTACGTACAATACAGGAGGTACGCGGTGGGCGTTTGGACCACGCACACCACGATATGCGCGAAACCCGCGAAACGGCCACTGCTGCTATGTATCAGGCGATCCCGCGTTTGGCAGGGGATATCGCCGCCGGCGCATCGAGCTTTCATCTGATCAAACATCCGGTTTGGATGATAACCGCGTACGTCCTGTTGAAACAGTGAACAGATTTTCTCGGCGGGTAATGCTTTCTTCTCCATTTTGGTTATGTTAAGCGAGTATACTAGACATGCGGAGGGATCTCCGCACTTTGCGTTACGGCTTCATGCTTTCCACCTCATAGCTATTCCCTCCGGCGTCGGGGCAGGTTCTGCAGACACTGCTACCGGCGTGCTGGCTATGCCACCCACTTCAAAAGGGTACTTTCCATATTTTTGAGCGGGCATAGCGCCTGTTCAACAGAGCCAGAGACGGCTCACGAGAGGAGGGCAATGATGCCTTACGGAATTGATCAATGGGAAAAAGACATGGCCGAGATGGAGATCCGGCGCTGGCTCAGCCAGATCGGACAGTGGGCTCCCGAAGTCGAGTTTGACCGACGGCTCCCGCCCGATGAGCCGATCCCCATGGGCGAGTTAAGCCCGGCCGCAATTGACCGGGTGCTCTACGAAGCAGTCAACGGCCGGATCGGCTGCCACGCCGACGGTCTGACCTATGTTGTCCCGATCTTCTATGCCTATGACGGTCACTACATCTATGGACACACCGGCGAGGGCATGAAAGTGGCTATGATGCGCGCCAACCCGAACGTCTGCTTCGAGGTCGATCATGTCACTACATTAACCGACTGGGAGAGTGTCATTGCCTGGGGCCGCTTCGAGGAGCTCGCGGGCACAGCGGCGGAAGAGGCCACCCAATACCTGATCAACCGATTGAAGCCGCTTATGGACGACCAGACGATTACACCATCCCTGGAACACACGGCTGATGCCGGGAAACGTAAGGTTGTTGTCTATCGGATTGCGCTGGACCGGCGCACCGGGCGGTATGAAAAGCGTCAGGGTTAGGTGATAGGAGTTACACGGTCACTGACCCGGAAGTATAGTTCCGCCTCCGGCAGGACGGAAGATTCCATCGGGTGAAACGCCCGGTTTGAACACGCACCGCGTAACTCCTGGTAGGTGATACGAGTTACGCGGTTGCTCACGCAAAAGGCATGTTCGCCTCCGGCAGGGCGGAAGATTCCATGCTTGTTCACAACCATGTTGCACGTCGTGCAACATGGTTGTGAACAAGCAAAAACGAGTACCATGCTGCCGCAGGCGCATCGGGCGTCCATCGCATGAACCGTCCAGTTTGCATGTCAACCGCGTAACTCCTGGTAGGTGATAGATGGTAGGGAACAGATTGTATGCATCAGTTGCATGGCGGCGGCTGGTAGCCGTCGCCGCTCCGACTTCCGGTTAGACCACAGATGTAACGACACCGTTTATAATATCTTCGCAGATGGTTCAACTTTCGTGCATATCATACGGAGTACGCGATGCGTAACAACCCAACTCACCGGGTGGTGATTACCGGCATGGGCGCGATCTCACCGCTGGGCAACTCAGTGGCGGACATGTGGGATGGTTTGATCGCCGGGCGTTCGGGGATCGACTATATTACCCGGTTTGATATTACCGATTTTCCCTATGTTATTGGCGGCGAGGTGCGCGATTTTGACCCGCGCAACCATATGGATGCCAAAGCTGCCCGGCGGATGGCCCGTTTTGCCCAGTTTGCTGTGGCTGCAACCGGCGCGGCGCTACGCGACAGCGATCTGAACCTGGAGACTATTGACCGCACCCGCGTGGCGGTGGATATCGGCACCGGACTGGGCGGTACGGAAGTAACCGAAGCCGAGGCGCTACACTTCGAGCGCAAGGAGCGCAAACGCCTGAGCAGCGCGCTCTACCTGCCAACTTACATCTCGAACATGGCCGCATGCCAGGTCGCCATGACCTATGGACTGCATGGTCCGACCACCACGCCGGTTGCGGCCTGTGCCACGGGCACCTATGCCATTGGCGAGGCGGCCCGAATGGTCCACCGGGGCGAGGTGGTGGCAGCCCTGGCCGGCGGCACCGATGCCGGCCTCACGGCGATCAACACGATGGCCTTTGGCGTGATTGGCGCAATTGCCCCCCCCGGCGATGATCCGAAGCAGGCGATCAAGCCGTTTGACGCCAACCGCAACGGTACGGCGGGCGCGGAGGGCTGCGGCGTGCTGGTGCTGGAGAGCATGGAGCATGCTTTGAGCCGGGGCGCGCGCATTTATGCCGAGGTGGTTGGCTTCGGTGCAACCGAGGATGCCTACCATGTCACCGCACCGGAACCGGGAGCCGCCTACACCAGCCTGGCGATGCAACGCGCCATCGAGGATGCCGAACTGCGGCCCCAGGATGTGGACTATATCAGCGCGCATGCCACCGGCACCCCTATGAACGATGCGGCCGAGACTGCGGCGATCAAACTGGCGCTGGGTGAGCATGCCGCCGGCGTAGCGATCAGCGGGATCAAGGCGATGCTGGGGCATACGGCGGGCGCGGCGGGCGCACTGGCGCTGATCGGCTGCGTTAAATCAATCGAGACAGGTATCATTCCGCCCACAATCAACTACAGCACACCGGACCCCAAATGCGACCTGGACTATGTTCCCAACGCAGCCCGCCACACCCGGGTCGATGTCGCGCTGGCGAATGCCTTTGGCTTTGGTGGTCAGAATGCGGTTGTGGCAGTGAAGCGGTTTGATGAGTAGGTTATAGGTTGCTCAGGATTGGGGACTGGGGATTAGTGAATTGGGCAATTCGGTTAGTATTGATACAAGGTACACAGTTGCCATCCAAACCGGACGTTTGACCAGATGAACGGGAGGATCGCCTGCGGCAGCACGGTACGCTTTTTCTTTTACCCAAAAAAGTTGGTCCAATTTATTTTCCACACAGGATCTCCGGTACCGCCTCCGGCAGGGCGGAAGATCCCATTTTTCGCACAACATTTGCACTTTGTGCAAATGTTGTGCGAAAAAAGAAAACGTACCATGTTGCCGCAGGCACATCGGCTTTCCACCGGGTGAAACATCCGGTTTGTAGACCCACCGCGTACCTCCTGGTATTGAAATACCTGCCATGGGACAGGTTATGCCGACAGCCGGCACGGTGCATATGCCGGCTGTCGGCATATGCACCATCACATCTCCCGCAAACCTCCATCACCCCTCCATATTTGTTTGCTATACTCCAAACAAATAGCACGAACAGACAAACAGGCGGCAAATGCAAATTTAGGAGGCAATGATGAGTACACGGATCTGGATGATTATGGCCGGCGCGGCAATGACCCTGTTGATTGTCGTAATCGTCGCGGTAGCACCGTCGGGCGGATCACCGCAAAGCGCCAACAGCTTCAATCCCGGCAACACTGCCGACGCTGCTCCGACCACCACTGTGGCCGCAACAGCCCCGGCCGCTGCCACCACCGGCACGACTGACGGCACCACCGCTGAACAGGCACCAGCACCGACCGCACCAACCACGACAACCGCGACAACGATGTGGCAGGCAGAACTAAACAACATGCTGACCGTGGCTGCCGAACAGCTTGGCATGACCCCGGCGGAGTTAAACGCCGAACTGCAGACCGGCAAGAGCATTGCTGAGGTCGCCAACGAGCGCGGCGCTGATGTGGCTACCATCCTGGAGGCTCTGCTGGCCCTGCGCATCACCGACCTGGAGGCCCAGGTTGCCAATGGACAGATTTCACAGGACATCGCTGATCGCCGCATCTCGATGATGCGCACCACGCTGGCAGAACAACTCAGCCTGGCCGGTGGCCCCCAACCGCAGGGACCGGGCCAGGGGCCGGGCCAGGGGCCGGGGATGGGGCCAGGCCAGGGCATGCAACCCGGCCAGGGACCAGGCCGGCAGATGCAGCCGGGTCAGGGCATGCAACCCGGCCAGGGACACGGGCCGGGGATGGGGCCGGGCCAGGGCATGCAACCCGGCCAGGGACCAGGCCGGCAGATGCAACCGGGCCAGGGACAATGTTCGGGTCCAGGATATACCGACACCGATGGCGACGGCATCTGCGACAACATGGGGACGGGCCGTCCCACACCGTAACACGAACCGCATCAACTGATACGCAACAGAAACACCCCACACCGGCGTTACAGGCTGGTGTGGGGTGTCCGGCAATGCGGGATTGGCGGTTGGGGAACGCTGCGCGACGGCGCGGCTATTGCCAATGCGGGCCAGAACCGTCCACAAATACGGACTACGAATCACGAATGGCGCAGTGCCACACTATGTGATGCGCGGCTTACTTTGGCACAGGCATGGCTTGCGCACTCCATACAAGGTGCTGTCTGGCAGTATACCAGAGCCGGATCATCATCTGAAAGAAACTGCACATATGCATGGGCTCTTCCAAATGTTCTATCCAAGATTCCGATAGACATCAGCTTTATTCCTGGGGGCAGCTTTTGTACTGCTCACACCTACAGCCGTCACCCACTCCGGCGGCATGGGCCGCGCCGGTGCGCCGGGAATGCGCAGCAACACCCAGAGATCATCGGTCCAGGGTGGCGAGACCCAGCCCTCGACATATCCTTTCACCTGCACGCGGGGCGGGTGCGCATCAAGCCCCAGGTTCAGGCCAGGCAGCGTACCGCGCCAGACGGCATGGCTCACCGGGGCACGAGTCTGATCAGCGGCCCAGGGCGTAATAATGTAGGTCCACCAGATGAGGCAGGCCAGCGCAATCGCGGTGAGCAGCGTGGCAATACTGCGCCGGCGATGGGTGCGCGGTCCAGGGCGAAAGAAACCAGACATCAATCGGTATTTCTCCTCGGTTAGTGGCGTAGGTGTGGAGTGTCCCGGATGGGTTTTTGTGCTGGTCGTCAGTATAGCATATGCGCAGAGAGTGTGCAGTGTCCATGAATAACATTTCCCACTACACGAAATGCCATGCACTCTGCTGGTACTACCCCACTTGCGCAAAGCGGCATGCTATAATGATACTCATTCCCGGTTCCGGTACCATTACCGTTGCGCAGGATTAGCTGCGCTATCCCGCAAATCATACGTATGACGCGGCGGGGAATTGGATTACGAGAAACACGCAATGCGTGAACAGCGCGCAACTGCTGGTACGACCGCAACGTACACGGTTGCGCATTTAGCAGCGGATAGTAGCTTCGCCAGAGCGGAACAGCCATGATCGCCCATCAGGATGTGACAGGCATTCTTAGAGACGGTCTGAAACGGGTTGGTCATGGGGCAATACCGTTCAAATAGCAGAACCTGCGCAG
>CAKZQX010001118.1 GCA_937141995.1 uncultured Chloroflexaceae bacterium
CGACGCTACATGGAAGAGTCGCTCGAGCGCGAACTGCATCGTGCCGCGCGGCACAACATGGCGCTGGGGGTAATCATGCTCGACCTGGATCATTTCAAGCGCTTTAACGATACGTTTGGACATGCAGCCGGGGATACCATTTTGCGCGAATTGGGCAACCTGCTGCAATCCCAGTTGCGCGGCGAAGATATTGCCTGCCGCTACGGCGGCGAAGAGTTTGCGCTGATCATTCTGGATGCGCCCCTGACAGTAGTTATTCAGCGGGCAGAGCAGTTGCGCGCCGCCGTCCGGCAGTTGACCGTGACCTATCGTGAACAGTCGCTCGGCACGGTGACGCTCTCGCTGGGAGTGGCAGTCTACCCCGATCATGGCGTCAACACTGAGGAGTTACTGCGCGCCGCAGACGCGGCCCTCTACAAAGCCAAAGCCGCCGGGCGGAACCGTGTCGCTACGGCGTAAGTTACAGAAGTTACGCGGTCGTTGACCTGGCAGGCGTCTGCCTGGACAAACGGCCCGATTCGCCTCCGGCAGCGTGGTACCAAGATGGACCCGGCAGCACCGCGTAACTCCTGTAACTTACAGGAGTTACGCGGTGGGTATCCAAACCAGGTGATTGCCTGGATGAACGGCCCGATTCGCCTGCCGCAGGCGAAACTCGCGTTTGGGTCTGACAGCGGGCCGGAACAGGCTCCACTGCGTAACGCGTGTAAGTTAGAGGCGCAGCGTGCTGCGCTCCCCTGTCCCCGGTCTCAGTAATTTCCTCACTCCTTTTAGGGAATTTCCCTGATTGTCCCCGGTCAACATCTGATGTAGAGTGAGAGCACGCAGGAAACGATAACCGCTACGGAGCAACGGCGCTCCTGGCTCACAATGACTGCGTAGGTGACAACAGACACGGTGAGGCATCCGTCCAGGAAACCAGATGGTAGGAGGGTGGTTTGCAAGCGTGGGGAACAGTGGTGTTCCTTGCCATACCCCTGACGCCGGCAACCTGGCCCGGGTGTCTCATCGATTCAAGTGTATATTCAGATTAAACCAAGACCAGACAATATACCCCGACTTCCCATCCAAACCATGTCACACCGGATGTATCCGGCGCGTACGCCAGGTAAAGCAGCGTACATCTACCCAGAACTATCTACATCTCTGCGCTGCCTGTAGCCTTGCCGGCAAGAGCCGGAAATGGTATTCTTAACCAATGTTTAACCATCATTGCAAGCCATCAGGTAGATCCTATGTTTATACCGCAACTTCCGGCGAAATGGTGGGTGCGGGTTGTGCTTCTCGGCATTGCCGGTCTGCTTATTAGTCTGCTGCTCTGGACAACCGTTGTCCGGGTTGCGGCAGTGTTGGGTGTGCCCCCCACTACTCGACAGAGTTTCCTGGCCCCACTGGTGCTGCTCATCTTTCTGCCCTTCCTGCTCTGGTTGGTATTCCAGATCCGCAACAAAGAGCATGATCCGGGCCGCTCCACTTCTATAACGGCAACACCATCGCTCCGGATTCCATTTCAAAAACCGCACCTGGCGGCCGCCATGCTCGACAGCACCGAGGCGCTTATTATCCTGCTTGATCCCCAGGGACGGATTGTTCGCTGTAACCGGGCATGCGCCTACCTGACCGGCTATACAACCGACGAGCTAGCCGGCCATACCTTCTGGGATATCCTGCTACCGCCGAATGAACAGGAGCATGTGCAGGCCATGCTGACTCGTGGCAACCTTACCCGCTTCCCCTTCCAACAGCAGCAGACCTGGGTGACCCGCACCGGGCAACAGCATCAGGTTGCCGTGACGACCAGTGTGCTCATGGAACCCCCCGGCCAGTTGACCCATCTGGTTGTCACCGGAGTTAACATTACTGAACAGAAACATGCGGAACGGGCGCTCCAGTGTGAACAGCATCTGCTCTCCCAGATTATGGAGGTCAACCCGAACGGCATTATCGTGGTTGATCAACAGGGCCGGATCATCTTTGCCAATGCCCGCGCCGCCGATCTGCTGGGACGCTCCCAGGATGAGATTCTGCGGCACACCTACAATGATCCGGTCTGGAAGATCACCGATGTTGATAGCACACCGCTGCCGGATGAGGCGCTGCCGTTCCGGCAGGTGATGCAGACGGGTCGAATGATCTTTGGCAGTCGCCTGGCCCTGGAACGCGCCGCCGGTCAGCGGATTATGCTCTCGATCAGTGGCGCGCCGCTGACCAATCTCGAAGGCGCAATCAGTAGCGTTGTCTTTGCCTTCACCGACATCACCCAGACCGTCGCCCTGGAGCAGAAGCTGCGGCAGGCCCGCGACACCATGGAACAACAGGGAGAGGAGCGCACGCGTGAACTGGAGCAGCGTACCGAGGAACTGCTCACCCTCAGCACGTTGAGTGAGTTTTTGCAGCGCTGCCACACTATTGCCGAAGCCTTTGCCGTCATTGCCCGGTTTGCGCACCGGCTATTCCCGGAGGACGCCGGGGTGATGAGTGCGCGGCGCTCGCTCCGGCCTGAACTGGAGCCGGTCATAAGCTGGGGCGGGTTGACCGCCGCCCACGCCGTGACCGACCCGGAGATGTGCTGGGCGCTGACCTGTGGTAAGGTGCATCTGGCAGAGAACCCTGATACCGATCTCTTCTGCACCCACACGCAGCAGGAACCGATCGGGCCACATCTCTGTATTCCGTTTTTTGTGCAGAATGAGGTATGCGGTGTGCTGCATTTGCGACTGGCACCACCGGCTGAGAATGACCCGCAAGAGGAGTGGTCGCGACACTGCGCAGCGAAGCAACGCCTGGGAACCGCTCTGGCTGAGCAGGTCTCCCTGGCGCTATCCAATATTCTGCTGCGCGAACAGTTGCACCAGCAGGCTGTGCGCGACCCGCTGACCGGGTTGTACAACCGGCGCATGATGGACGAGGCGCTGAACCGGGAAATCCGCCGTGCCGGTCGCACCGGACGAACCCTTGGGATCATCCTGTTTGATATTGATCACTTCAAGCGCTTTAACGATACCTACGGCCATCCGGCGGGTGATACGCTCCTGGTGGCAGTAAGTGAATTGCTGCGCATGCTCTTTCGTGCTGAGGACATCCTTTGTCGCTATGGCGGGGAAGAGTTTCTGATCATCCTGCCGGAAGCTTCGCTTCCGAACGCGATAATGCGCGCCGAAGAGTTGCGGCGGGAAGCATCACAGATGCAGGTACGCCACCAGGATCAGGATCTGCCGGCGGTTACGATCTCGCTCGGCGTTGCGGCTTTTCCGGTGCATGGCACCACCGGCCACGCGCTGGTGCAGCGAGCCGACGCAGCGCTATACCAGGCCAAAATGGACGGACGCAATCAGGTGGTTGTCAGCCCGACCGGGTTACTCTTCACCGAAGAGCAATGCTGATCAGCCGGTCTGCCTGGGTACAAAAAAGATGCGGCTTCCGGCGAAGTTTGCCGGAAGCCGCATTAGCATTATTGCCAAGATATTCAGATCAGCTTAAGACAACCTTTTCTCTGATTACGCAAGTTACGCGGTGAAGGTTTGGCCCACGAAAGCCACGAAATGAGCGAAAAACGCGAAATGGTCGGTGTGGACATACGCTCCGCGACTCTCCAGCTTGTTAGCGCTAGATCACCACGCTGCTGCAAGCGACGACTGCCTGCATCTGGTGAAACGCCCGGTTTGAACGTTCACCGCGTAACGCGTGGCATGATGAACTACTCAACATTGCGAAGTAAAGGCAGGTAGCTGCGATAGTGGATCATCGGAGTCACAGGGTTGGTATGAGTTTGCCAGCGAACCGGCCGAACCTGGATCTCTTCGCCATAGCCGTTCAGATAAGAAGCTAACCAGCGCGTGCCATCAAAATAGAAATCGTACGCCCAGCCGAATGGCTCATACACCGGGGACTGCCAGGGACCAAAGGGTGAAGGTGCCCACTGCCACCGCTGACCGCTGCCGGTAGCATTATAGTAGATGTAGAAGTAGCCGTCATGACTGATGACAAAGGGCGACTCAGGCATGCCGTCCGGCTCCGGTAAACGCAAAACCGGACCCAGGTCGCGCCAGGTGCCCATCAAGTCTTCGGCAATCGCCACCCCGACGATCCCGCCATGCTGATCACGGCCGGTATAGTAGAGGAAGTAGCGGTCATTGTAGCGCAACACCATTGGATCACGTCCATCGGACCAGGGTTTCGATCCATCGTAGACAACATCTTCATGATGGGGTTGAAAGACCAGTCCACGCCTCACCCAACTCTCCGGGTCGGCGGGGTTGGTACTGGTTGCCAGCATAATACTCTGGGCAACATTGCGGTTAAACCCGGTATAGAACATAAAGAAGGTATCGCCTTCGCGGATAACATAGGGTGCCCAGATGCCCCCCTCGTCCGGCGCACCTTCCGGGCCAGGTTCAAGAATAATCCCCAGATCTTCCCATGTACAAAAATCGCGGGTGCGCGCATAGACAAAATGCCTGTCCTTAAACTGATCTTCAGCTCGAGGTAAATGGATCGAAGCAATATAGTAAAAGTCATCATAAAAAAAGAGCGTATGATCTTTCAGGCGGGTATGTTCAAGTTTGAGGGGATTAAAACATGCATCTGTCAGATCTGTATCAGATGGAGAAATAGACGGCTCAGACGCGGCGGAAGTGGGAAGAGGAAAAGTCAGCATCAGGAGCAGATACAGCCAGCCATAGACGGAGTGTTTCAGTTTTTTCATAAGGAATCCGCGACGATTTACCGATAATAACGATGCCTGACGTTACCTGCTCCGTATCATACCATAGTCCTGGGTGTGCAGCAACATCCACGTAACTGACACGAGTTACGCGGTGAAGGTTTGGCCCACGAAAGCCACGAAATGGTCGAAAAACGCGAAATAGCAGTAGATGCTGGTACCAGGCACTGAACAATTCCTCATCACTCTTGCGCCGCATCCTGCGACAACACCAGCACGCTGTAAGGCCCAATCCCAACATCGCCATAGCAGGGTTGCCCGTCGTGTGTACCTTCGTAGGCAACCGTGTCATAGCCGGGGGTGTTGCCAAACTCGGCGTCGTAGCCCTCCCAGTCGCTGTTGAGGCGTACCTGCCACGCCCCGGCCGCCGGGAAGCCCAGCGTGTAGTCGGTGTAGCTCCGGTTCGCCAGATTCGCCACGACCACAACACTGTCACGCGGGCCGCCCGCCTCCCAGCGATGGAACGCCAGCAGCTTGTCGGCATTGTTGACATGGTAGACCTCAATATGCTGCCCACACAGGCCGCGCGTTGTGTCGAACCAGTTGCGCCGCAGATGGATCATATCCCGGTAGAGCTGCAGAATACCCCGGTAGGTATTACAGCGGGACCAGTCCAGCGGATCGGTATCGCGGAACCACTCGTCCTCGAGAAACTCCTGGCCCTGAAAGATCATCGGGATGCCGGGAGCAGTCAAGGCCAGCAGCGCCCCCAACGTTGAGCGCTTCTTTGAGAACCAGCTTCCCGCGTTGCCCGGCCAGATCTCCTCCGGCACCCGCGCCTGTCCTTCTGAGACACTATCGTGCGCCTCGGTAAAGATGATCCGCGCAAAAGCATCATCGCCATAGCGCCCGGTCAGCATACCGGCAACCGTATCCATATCGCGGGCGGCATCATCGGGGGCAATCACGATCTGGCGGATGGTATGCGCAAAGGTGCGGTCCCACTGCGCATCAAACCCGGCCCCACCCGCACCGGTATCCCGGTTGATCCAGGGGTTGTCCTTCAGATCCTCGGCGATACTGATTTTCCAGGGCTGATCGGCGTCCATCTCGTCGTTTACCCACTGCATCAACTGCCAGCCCTCCGCAATATCGTTATCGGGATCGTTATCGTTGCCCTTGGCATTGCGGATAAACGCGGTCCCGTCCCAGCGCAGGCCATCAACCTGGTACTCTTTCAGCCAGAACATGGCATTGTCGCGCAGATACTGGCAGACCTCGGGGCGGCCATAGTCCGGGCGGGTATCGCCCCAGGGCGTCTCGGCACGCCAGTCGTTGTAAAAATAGATCCCGCCCCAGTCACCCTCGGCCCAGCCGTCAAACCGCCAGAGGTCCAGTTCAGACGGCCCAAAATGGTTGTAGATAGCATCAAAGATCACGGCAATGCCATGCTCATGCGCCTTCTGCACAAACTCCTTGAACGTTTCCGTGCCGCCATAGGCATTCTCGATGGCAAAGGGATGCGACGGGTTGTAGCCCCAGGAGAGATCACCGGGAAACTCCATCGTCGGCATCAACTGGATTGCGTTGATCCCCAGCTCGCGCAGATAGGGCAGTTTGGCAATTACGCCATCCAGGTCGCCCGGTTGCTCCCCCCTGGGATCATTGAAGGTGCCGATGTGCAGTTCGTACAAGACCAGTTTATTCCAGGCGGGCATCTCGAATGCGGCCTCACGCCACTGATAACCAGGATTGACAACCACGGCATTGCCGGAAACGCCGGTCACGCCGCGCGCATACGGGTCAATCCGCCAGAGTTCCTGGTCGCCATTGGTAATCACATAGCGATACTCATGGCCGATCTGCGCGTCAGGGAGATCCACAGCCCAGTAGCCGGCATCTTCGCGGTTAAGCGGGTTAGCGGTCTTCGACCAGTCGTTAAAATCACCCGCGACGGCAACCTGGTCGGCATGCGGGGCCCAGACGCGAAAGGTTGTCCCCGCTTCATGCGGCGTCGCGCCCATGCCGAGACGGGTTTCGGTTGAGGTCGTAGCCATACGTTCTTCTCCATTGGGTAACGCTGTGCGCATCCACACTCACGCAACAGCCGGGCTTGCTACGAGCCTCTTTGCACAGGGCGTGCCAGGGGGTTGGGGTATGGAGTGGGGCAACATAGCTGCCGCGAGACGCTTGCCGAAGCAGCCGTCTCGCGGTACTATAAATGTCCCGCGCTGCTCAGATTAATGGGAAGTGGCGGGCGAAGATGTGTATGTCTTGCTGTAATGTAACCTATATCAACTGGCATTGCCAGAGTGAATGACGTGCAGCGACTTGGAGAAAAAGTCCGCACGCTACGCAAGCGGCGCAGGATGACCTTGAAGGAACTGGCCCTGGGGCTGGGGTTTACCTCGCACAGTTACGTGAGCGAGATTGAGACCGGCAAGAAGAACCCTACAACTGAGATGATCATCAACCTTGCTGATCTCTTTGGGGTATCGGTTGATCTTTTGGTGCGCGATGAATTGGATCTGGAATAACATTCTGCTACTGCTACAGGTTGCCATTGCCCCATGACCCACCGATCGGTGGGCATGCGGTAGAAGAATGGTGCATAGAATGCACCCTACTGCATTCTTGTACATAATCCTACTCAGGCAGAATGTCTGTCGCGCATATACACAATTATTCCAAAGCATCAAAGCCCAGCGCAAAACTAATCGCCTCCCGAAGTTCACGCAACTTATCGGGTGGAAGATGGGTGATGTAGGCACCGAGCCTGGCTTTCGCAACAGTTTGAAGATTATCGCAGTTGGCTGCACATATAGTTGCAAGCCCATCTGCTTCGGATAACACAACCTCCGATGGAATAGAGCGGATAGTAGTTGTGATCGGCGCAATCGTCAGCGACGTCAAATAGGGGATTGCTGAGTCACGCGTCAGGATGACCACGGGCCGCCGCTTATCAGGTTCCTTAAAGGTATACCAGTACACATCGCCCTGATTCATGGTTCACTCCACACCTGCTCAGTATCCCAGGCGTCAAACTCACCGGGGGTAACCGGATGCCGGGCATAGCCCTGGGCATGTTGCTGTTCTTTTTCCAGAATGGCATGATGGCGTAGCGCAAGCTGGAGGGCAGAACGAATGAATGCAGAACGCGTGATCTGCAAGCTGCTGGTAAGCTGGTCAACTTCAGCCAGCAACTCATCGTCAATGGTCATCTGGATCGTCTTCATGGCACATCTCCATCTACACACGGCACCGTGACTACCATACTCCGGACAACTCTATGTGGATAGATACTCACAAGATAATCCACATTGCCATCCACGTCAAACTGCATGATGAACCGCTGTTCGCCGAAGCAGTCTGCTCATTCCAGAATTCCTTTTGATGTACCCCTGGCATAGAATGCACCCTACTGCTCGTAGCTCCGGCGACCCTCCTGGATGCTCTGGAGAATATCGTCGCGCGTTATCGGGTTAGCAGGTGTAACGCCGGAAATATCCAGCGGTGATACACTGTCTGGTTCAGGCGTCAACACAAAACTCTGCCCATCACGCCGCCGGATACGTACGGCACCATCATGACATGCCTGTTCAAGCAGTGCGGCAAAGTTCTGGCGTGCTTCGGAGAAGGTATAACTCTTCATGGTGTCACCTCCACAAGGTTGACCTGGGCTGCCCGCACCGCAGTCTGAAGACCGCCATCAAGGGTGATCAGCGCACCGGGTTGTCCTGCTTGACACATTACCCGTTCGGTTTATGATCTATCATTGGCCGCTATCGCTGTGGTGAGATAACCCGGATTATCAAGAACGGCGCTTCTTCCGCGAAGACGCTGGCGATGGTGATTCGAGTGAAGCGAGGGCCGCCTGCATAGTGGTCAAAAACTGGCGCTGTTGCTCTAAGGAAGCCTGGAGCAGT
>CAKZQX010001119.1 GCA_937141995.1 uncultured Chloroflexaceae bacterium
CAGCTTCTGCCGCGCATTGTTGGAGGCCATCTCGATCAGCCGGCGCTTCTCACCCCGGCGTGGCACCTCGATCTCCACCCGGTGCCCGCCCTTCTGCGTCAGCCAGCGCTCGATAATCAGCGGCTCCTCGACATAATCGGCCAGCAGCACATTCGGGGGAATATTGGGCACATTGTCGTAGAACTGCGTGAGAAAAGAGGAGAGCAGGTCGGCATCGCTGGCATCCTCGGTCCCCTGAAGCGTGAAGGGCTCCGCGCCAATCAGCTTACCGCCGCGAATAAATAGCACCTGCACCACCGCGCTATCGGCCTCGCGCGCAAAGGCGATCACATCCTGGTCGGTATCCACCGTGCGCAGCACCTGCTGCTTCTCCTGCACCTTCTCGATGGCGCGGATCTGGTCGCGCAGATAGGCGGCCCGCTCGAAGTTAAGCTCCTCGGCGGCCTGCTCCATCTGCTTGCGAATATCGCGGATAATCTGGTCGCTCTTGCCCTCCAGGAAGCGGCAGGCCGCCTCAATTGCCTGGCGGTACTCTGCGCGTTCTACCAGGCCGGGTACACATGGCCCCAGGCAGCGCTTCATATCATAGTAGAGGCAGGGTTTGCCCATCCGCCGATGCCGCATAAACTTGGTATCGGGGCAGGAATAGGGCGGGCGAAACGCAAACAGGCGGTTCAGCAGATCCAGCGTGCGGTAGACCGAGCCGGCGTTGGCGTAGGGACCAAAATAGCGCGCGCCATCCTCCAGCACCTTGCGGGTGGTAAACATGCGCGGCCACTCGTCTTGCAGCGTTACCTTGATGTAGGGATAGCTCTTATCATCCTTGAGCAGAATATTGTAGCGCGGACGATGCTGCTTAATCAGGTTCATCTCCAGCAGCAGCGCTTCCAGTTCGCTCTGGGTGACAATAATTTCAAAGTCGGCAATCTGGCCGACCATGCGGCGTGTGCGCGCATTCAGGCCGCGTGACGCGCCAAAGTAGGAGCGCATCCGGTCGCGCAGGCTCTTGCTCTTGCCGACATAGAGCAGCGTGCCTTGCGCATCCTTCCACTGGTAGATGCCGGGCGCCTGGGGCACATGTTTCAGCCGTTCTTCAAAGGCGGCATGATCCGCAATGGCGGTATAACTCAGATCCGGCATGGTGTTTGTAAGTCTTTTCTATACATATGTACAAATGATTACATGACACAACTTACGTGGCCATCCATCCAGCGGATTCGCCTCCGGCAGGGCGGAAGATTCCATGCTTGTTCACCAGCAATTTGCACAAAGTGCGAATTGCTGGTGAACAAGCTAAAACAGTCCCATGCTGCCGCAGGCGATTCTGCCGTTCACCTGGTTACATGTCCGGTTTGCATGCCCCACCGCGTACGTTGTGTAAATGATTATTGTGCAAAAGATCCAGGGGAGCGCGAACCGGGTCGGCTTGTGTGTAACTGTGGCTGGTATGCTGTATGCCGGTGGTTCGTGCGACCTGCTATTATTGTACCGATCTGCGCAGAGCGCGTCAATTCATCGCTTCGTCATATTGACGCGCTATAGTAATCCGGCACTACCTGACGCAAAATGCGGGTTGTTGCCGGGAGGCCCAGTGACAGGCATCCACCGAGGCAAACCGGAAACGCGAAGAAGATCGAGGAGCATGAGAATTTATGACATCGACCACACCAACGATATCTGAGACGAAATCGATGAAACCGGCGCGTTTCGACCCGACGCTCGTACGCTACTCACCGCGCTGGCTGGGTGCGGGTGCGGCTGTGGGAACACTCGCGGCCCTGGCGGTGCAGGCGGGTGGCGTGGCGGCCGCAGCAGCACTCGGCGCTGCCGGGGTTGTGGGGGCGGCCTATACCGTTCTGGTAGAGCCGCGCCGGCCGGTGCTGGAGCGCGTAACGCTGCGCCTGCCGAACCTGCCGCCCGCGCTGGAGGGGCTACGTATCGGGCAACTGAGCGATATGCATCTGGGGCAACCCCACGGGCATGAGAATACCCGCTGGGCCGTGGCGCAGATGGTCCGGGAACAGCCCGATCTGCTGATCATGACGGGTGATTTTGTCAGCTTTCCTGAGCCCATTGTCGATCTGCCGGAGTTGCTGGGGCCGCTGCATGCTCCACTGGGCATGTATGCCGTGCCGGGCAACCATGACTATTGGGAAGGGGTTGACGAGATTCGCGCCATGCTGGAGCCACTGGGGATTGAGTTTTTGATCAACGCCGGCAAGCGCTTAAGCCGGCGTGGTGACACCTTCTGGCTGGCCGGGGTTGATGATATGTGGGGTGGCGCGGCTGATCTGGATGCGGCGCTGGCGCATGTGCCCGCCGATGCGTTTACACTCCTGCTGGCACATGCGCCGGATTTTGCCGATGTTGCCGCCCACCGTAATATCGCGGTGCAGTTCTCCGGCCATACGCATGGTGGGCATATGTGCCTGCCGTTGCTGGGTTGGTTCTGCCTGCCGCTGCACGGGATGCGCTATGCTGCCGGGCATGAGCGGGTGCAGGCGATGCAGTTGTATATCACGCGCGGCCTGGGGGGGCTGCCGTTCCGTCTGGGGTGTCCGCCGGAGGCGACGATTTTTACGCTGGTGCGCGAATAACCGTGTGATGGTCGTTTATGGAGGATAGAAGGAACAAGAAAAGAACAGAGGACAAAGCAACACGGAACACAATCCATCCAATACAACACTATGTACGCTTTGTCGGTTTATCCTTTCTATATGTGCTTAATAAAAAGGGCCTATCGTTGTGAAATTAGGAAAGTATAAGAAGTTTTGGGTTTGTAGATTGTCGAGGTTTATTCAGCCGCAGGTAATGTGAGTGGGGTAAAAACTAATGTTGTGAACGGGCCAGAGCATCTCCGGCCCGTTTTTTTGCGCCGATTGTGCTATTCAAAGATGACGGTCTTGTTGTTGTAGATCAGGATCTTATGCTGAATATGGTTCCAGATCGCCCGCGCCAGTACGATCTTCTCCAGATCCTTGCCTTTGCGGATCAGATCTTTGACCGCATCTTTATGGCTGACACGCACCACATCTTGCTCAATAATCGGGCCGTTGTCCAGTTCGGCGGTGACATAGTGGCTGGTGGCACCGATAATCTTGACGCCGCGATCATAGGCCGAGTGATACGGCTTCGCCCCGGCAAACGCCGGCAAGAACGAGTGATGAATATTGATAATGCGGTTGGGATAGTGTGCCACAAAGTCGCCTGACAGGATCTGCATATAGCGCGCCAGCACGATAAAGTCTACCTGATAGGCCCGCAGCAGTTCCAGTTGCCGCGCTTCCTGCTCTGGTTTATTATCCCGCGTGACGGGCAGATAGTGGAAGTCAATATGAAACTGATGGGCAATCTGTTCGGCGGCACGATGATTGCTGATGATCAGCGGGATTTCGATGCGCCACTCCTGCGATTGATACCGTGATAGGAGGTCGTACAGGCAGTGCAGTTGGCTCGATACAAATACCGCCATGCGCGGGACAAAGTCGGACAACTGCAGGCTCCAGGCCATATTGAAGCGCGTGGCAATCGCGCCAAACACCTCACCAATGGCATCGGCCGGTATGCGAAAATCTTCCAGATCCCATGCGATGCGCATAAAGAAGATCTTGTGTTGAACATCGACATGCTGATCAAGGTGGATGATGTTGCCATTATTGCTGTAAATAAACTCTGTTATCGACGCTACTAGCCCTTTCTGATCGGGACAGGAGATCAGCAGAACCGCAAAGTGTGAGTCAGTTTCATTCGGTGAAGCGGTGGTCATAATTACTCCTGATAGTATTATTCCGTGTGTACGGCTGGATCGAGCAGGGCGGAGGCATAAGCCGGTACCGCTTGCGCCTCGGTCCGGGAGTGGGTCCACGCCGGCAACCCGGCGTGGGTAGCCGGTTCTGCCGGGAGTGTTTCGATGAGCGTGGTGCGGCCGGCACGCGTCATGCCAAAGACGGCGCGTAGCAGCGTTTCATATGCCGGTGACATGCTCTGTTTGCGGCGCGCCATCACCTTGCGCGCTACGTCAATCATACTATCAATGCGATATTCATGAAAGACCTCCCCGCCCCAGGTGAACGGCGGGATCGTCTTGGGGGCCACCGGGACGCCAAAGATGTTGCTGCCCATACCAACAATTGTACCACCATTGAGATGCAGCCCGATGCTGAGCTTGACATGATCGGCCAGAAAGCAGCCCAGTTTGAGCACACCACTGTCAAGTTGCCCCAGGCTCTCTATCACCACGCGAATATTTCCGTAGGTGTTTTTTAGATCGCTATTGGTCGTCATTGCACCGATATTGACCCACTCGCCTACCCAGCTATGGCCCAGGAAGCCGTCGTGATGTTTGTTGCTAAAGCCCTGAACAATGCTGGCTTCAACCTCGCCGCCGATCCGGCAGACCGGGCCGATGCTGGTCTCGCCCCGGATGCGGGCACTGGCGATCAGGCTCTTTGCGCCAATGTAGGCGGGCCCCTGGATAAAGCTAAAGGGCTCGATCCGGGCATCCTGGTCAATTACAATCGGGCCGTCCCGCGCATCCAACACCAGCGGTCCATCAAGCTGTGCTGATGGATCGGCATAGACATGTGTGCCGCCGCGCACCACCACCTGCGGATCAGCGGCGCTGTAGCGGGGCAGCCGTGCCGCCAGCAGCGACAGATCCTGGATCAGTTGCTCGCCGGTCTGCGTGATCAGATCCCAGGGATACTGCAACAGCACCGCATTGACCTCCTGCACCCGGGCAAAGCGCTGCAACTCCGCGATGGCCTCGGCAGTGGCCTGTGCCCCCAGGTAGTAGAGCACCGCGCTGGCGACAGCCGGTGACAGGCGCGCGCCCAGTAGCGTGCCATCAGCAACATAGACCGTGTTGAGCGGCGCGGCGAGTAAGTCGGCCAGCCAGTCCAGATCAAGGGCGCGCCCGTTGATCAGCGTCAGCGGTGTGCTGTCACTCAGCAAGTTAAGCATCCCGCCTACAGGTCCATAATAGCCCATCAAATGCGACCGGCAGAGGCCCGCGATGGTCAGTTCGCCCCTGGTATTGCCGGCAATGGGAATGGACATGGGTTGCGTGGTATTGCCAAATTCGCGCACCAGGAAGGTATCATGCCGATGCGTGGCATGCCAGGCGGCCACCCGCTCGCGCAGGGTGAAGCCGCCACAGCGCAGGTCAAAAAGCGGCCGGGTGTAGACCAGCGGGGTGAAGTTGCGCCAGAGTTCATCTTCAAAGAGAATGAAACTTATCACATCACTATTCCTTCCTGATGAACTTGTCTGCGGTAAAGTTGGGCTGCAACAGCGTGGCCTCGTCACGCCGTCGCGCTATTTTGTTCCATGCGTCTACGGTTGCCGTCAGCCCATGGTGAAGATCAACCTGGGTATGAAACCCGGTTCGTTCCGCAAACAATTGAGTGCTGGCGCATGAGTGACGTACTTCGCCACTGCGGGCCGGCGCAAACTGTGGCTCAACCGATGTATTGAGAGTCGCCCCAATTGCCTGCGCTAATTCGATGATACTCCAGTGCCGGCCAGAACCAACATTAAATACTGCGCCGCCGATGCCTGGTGTTGTTGCGGCGGTCCATAACGCACGCACAATATCACCGACGAAGACAAAATCACGCGACTGGTGTCCATCACCGTAGATCCGCGGCTGCTGCCCGTCCAGCAGGGCCGCGATAAAGCGTGGGATGACTGCGGCATAAGGTGAGTCCGGATCCTGGCGTGGCCCATAGACATTGAAGAAGCGCAGGGCTACCGTCTCGACATCATAGAGCTGTGTGTAGAGCTGGCCGGCCTGCTCAGCCGCCAGTTTGGTGAGCGCATAGGGCGAGAGCGGCTGGGGCGGCTCTGCCTCCCCTACCGGCAGCGTCGTGGTGTTGCCATAGACGGCACAGGAGGATGCCTGCACCACACGACCTACACCGGACGCCCGGGCTGCTTCCAGCACATGCAGGGTGCCGGTGACATTCGTGGCATGTGTCTGTAGCGGGTGCTCGATTGACTCGCCGACGGAGACCAGGGCTGCCAGGTGAAAAACCAGATCTATGTGTCGGGTTGCTGCCTGAACGGTAGCCCAATCGCGGATGTCTCCTGTGATAAATTCGACCATCGTCAAAGCCGGGCCGAGGAGTTCACGCTGTCCACTGCTGAGATTGTCGAGGATACGCACCATATGCCCCTGGTCCACAAGCCGGCGTACAAGATGTGAACCAATAAAACCGGCCCCCCCGGTAACAAGTACACGCATATCTGGTTGCTCCTTCTGATATATGCCTGATGATGAGTAGTTTACAAGAGTTACGCGGTCCTCCGTGAACGAGTTCTTTTCGCCTCCGGCAGGGCGGAAGAAAATATCCTTTTTGGGACAAATGTGGCTTTCGTAGCCACATTTGTCCCAAAAAGACTGGAAAGGGGCAATCTTTTTCACAAAAAATTTGCTCTCAGAGCGAATTTTTTGTGAAAAATAAAACAAGTACCATGCTGCCGCAGGCGAAACACCGCAGTGCGGCAATTAAATCAGGCATTTGATTGCCGCACTGTGTAACTCCTGTAGTTTAGCATTACAAGCTAATTACGCAGATCATGTTCTTCTTTCGTCGGCTAAACCACCGCATAATGTATGTAATGATAAACCAAACTTAGAGAACAACTTTGCGCAGTTTGCCCGAGTCTTGCTGTGGTTGCGACACCTTACGAAAACAGAGGACTGGTTCGGCTGACCAGCGGGGTGAACCGAAGGTGTAAATCAACATCATTACATACCGATAAGATAAGGCCTTGAATTTCGATCCGGCATAAAGTTCACGGTATCGTGTACTCTGCTGTGGGAGTGCCAGGTAGACTGTGTCAAGTACGAAACCAAAAGAACTTATGAATTCACGGAGTGTGTAGTATGTGAAATAGCGTACGTGCGCATAAAATTCATAGCGAGAAGCGGGAGATAATGGATCATGGAATGTTTTCCCTCGTACCAGGAAGCGCCACAGATATAGCAATGCCGCGTAATTGGGCGCAGATATGTAGAGATACCCGGTATCGCTTAAGATACGGTGAATTTCCTGAACGAAATGATCGACATGGATTATATGTTCAATTGTTGCCAGTGTAATAACCGCATCAAAGTAACCATCAAAAAATGGAAACGACTGATCTTCCTGACTGATATCAAACGAGGTCGTTTCTAGATTAAGCTGATGGAGGATTTGACGGCATGTAGGACTGATATCATTACATATGAGAAACGCAGGATAGTTATTCCGAACGCGTTCGGCAACACAACCGACACCGGCCGACAGATCAAGTATTTTGTGGTGGTTGCGGTTTTCAAAGACTGCCGGAAAGATGCGATGTCGCTCATGAAATGCAGGATAATCTGCTATGGTCCGAACATTTTGTAGTCGCGTTTCTTCAAGCTGGACAGCATTTTTCCACATACTATTAATCCTATTATAAAGGAGGATTTTTTGACGTTAGCCACCATCTGCAGTAGAAATGGATATCTATAGAATGGTCTCTTTGCTCTATATTCTCTATAGAGAACATATCGAGCCGGCGGGTTACTCACACTATCGCTTTTGATCGGAATGTTGCTCATACTCGATCAGCGAATGTGACATCACTGTAGATTGGCCCAATCTATTGCTGGAGGAATCTGGAGTCGGTGACTTGCGATGACGAGGCCGCCGTAGATAAAGCATTGCAGGAACGCCCGCCTGGGAATGCACAAACTTCTGCCATACGGACTGCACGAGATCTTTGCATCTTTTCAAAAATGGCTGCGGATCACGCCAGTCAAAGATTGCGAAAACGTGCGGACTGAGGTAGGGAAATGTATATTCTCTGAAAGCATACTTTTCCATAGTGTAGTGGTTAAAGCTGTGGGCAATATCCCGTTCAAGATCGATCCAGTATATCCCGGCTTGATAAGTGGTTGCAGATGGCACTTCACCGTACATCAAATGCCGATAGTGTAACCATG
>CAKZQX010001120.1 GCA_937141995.1 uncultured Chloroflexaceae bacterium
GATCGCGGCTTCAACGGAAGCGGACTGCGAGACATCGACCTGCACCCCCATCGCGTTCGCCCCACTCTCGCGCAGTTCAGCCGCAACCGCCTCGGCTGCTTCGCCATTAATATCGGCAACTGCAACCCGGGCTCCCTCACGCGCAAATGTCAACGCAGTAATGCGACCAATGCCGCGACCACCGCCGGTAACAAAGGCAACTTTATCCTTTAGACGCATTGCGAATCTCCTCACACTTCTTTACAAAAGTACCAAACCATGCGTAACTCCTGGTCACGCGACCTAACGAATCGAGCAATATCTCTCTGTTCTCGGAAGAACAGGGATGGGAAAACTTAGTTGTCTGACCGTGCTGCCAACCAGTCATGTATCCGAGGCCAGGGCCGTTTTTGCGCACTGCTCCCGGCATTGCTCCCAATACGGCCACCGGCATAATCAAAAGCTCTTTGTCTTGACTGTGGAAGGCTCCCCCTACTGTGATCGTACAGCACCAGCGAAAACACTCAACCCATGGAGCATTTACCACTTCATATCATCACACAGCAGTTGCGTCAGTCGGATTGCTCTATTACCTGCCCGGTGCGCTCATCAAGCGCCTGAAGTCGAGCGGCGAGTTCCCCGGTATCGGGTGCCGCGGCATGCCGACGATTGCCGGAGTGTGGACAACACACCGGGAAAAGCTCATCCAACCGGGTTGCGCCTGCATCAAGCCGAAACGCGACGTCGGTCATTCGCTGCGCCAGGGAGCGCACGCCCGTACGCGACGGCATGTTCAGTCGGGCCGGCATTATTTCCTGATGTTTTTCCAAAACCTGCTGAAATGGGGTAGCAAAAGTGAGGTAGCTGTCCAGATCCAGATAGAGGTCCAGTGTCTGAGCAAACGCACCAGAATTGACAATGCCGACGGTCCCTGGGGTCAACACATCGATCTGGATATCGCGCCAGGTACGCCGGATTTCAAAGGGGTTGATTATATCGATCGGCTGATATCCGTCCTGCGAAGCCATACCTGGTCTCCCTCGACATGAAACCGTCAGGCGTGCTACTCAGACATAGTAGCCCCACCACAGCAGCAGGTCTGCTGCAAACCGGATCTCGCGCACTCTACATCTTCTCAGTATCAGTGCAAGTAATGATATCGTATACAGTTACAAAACGGTTACATGGCTTCTTAATGCCCAATTCACTCCAGCGTGATATATCGGTAATCCAGAATAACCTGTACATGGTACCACAACATACCACCACCCGATGCAGCATGTGCCGACCGACCCTGGCGCTTCTCCCTGGAACAGATCTTGCATACCCATAGGGATGGTTAAGAAGGATAGCACATTATGCCAAAATATGCCAGTAGATATAACAATGAAGGAGCGCGTGATGGCCATTGCCTCAGAAAAACAGGTTATGCAAGCGTTCGTGGTACTTAATCCAAGTGCCGGGCGCGAAGGCTCTGAAACGGTGCGGGATATCATTACCCGGAATTTTCCGCAAGAACACTGGTCCTGTGATTTCTATGAGATAACCGGGCACGAGGAATATACCGAAGTTCATGAAATTGTTCGCGCAGCCGCTGAACGGGGAGTAGATATGGTCATCGCCAGTGGTGGTGACGGCACGATTTCGACGGTTGCCAATGGACTGGCCCACACCGACACACCAATGGGGATCATTCCGGCAGGTACGGCGAATATTCTGGCGCAAGAGCTAAATATTCCGCTCGAGCCTGAAGCGGCATGTCGCCTGTTGACGGGTGAACACACAACGACCCTGCTTGATGCGATGCAGGTGGGCGAAACTTACTATGTCCTCCATGTGGGTGTCGGCATTGAGTCGTTGATGATCCGCGACACGGAGCAGCAGGCCAAGCGTCGCTTCGGCTGGCTGGCATACATGTGGACCGCGTTCCGCTGGCTCGTCGGCTACCAGCCGTGCCGCTTTACGGTACGCGCCGATAACCAGAAGAGTCGCCCACGGGCCGCTCAGGTGCTCATCGCTAATGGCGGCACCTTTGGTCGGCCACCGTTTCGCTGGGGACCGGATATTACCCCCGATGACGGCGTGGTCAATGTCTGTATCATCTGGGCGGGACGGCTCCAGGACTATATCGGGATGACATGGCATATGTTGACGGGACAACAACGGCACAGCCGTAAAATTCGTTACCTGCCCGCGCGCGAGTGGATTGTTATCGATGCCGACAGGTCACTGCCGGTGCAGGGCGATGGCGAGATTATCGGGGAAACGCCGGTAAAGGTGCGGGTTGTGCCCCAGGTAGTCCGGATCATTGTGCCGGTCACGCACACAATAGATAAGCAAGAACCATCGAATAAGTAGACTGGCGCAGATAGGCTTGCCATTGTACCTGTGCGCTACTAGTATGGAGGAACCATGACTGATCAACAAAACCGTAACGCGCCCGTCCCCAAAGAAGATAGCCGAACCGTGGACCAACCGGCGGGTGAGACGCCCACAGCCGCGCTGCAGGCCGATATTCCCCCAGAGGTCCAGGCCAAGGTTAAACCGGCGCGCGAGGCGCTCCAGGCGAAGCTGCGGGAGATCAAGACGCCTGAGGATGCCCAGCGGGTTGTGGACGAGATTATGGCCGCAGCCGAGGATGCCACTGAGCCGGAAGTGCGCCGCCAGGAAGAAGAGACGGCTGATATGGCACCCGAGGCGGCAATTGAACATGCAGCCGCCGCCCTTGGCCCGGAACAGACGGCCCGCGTGCTGATGGAGGCGGCGCGACAGATTGCCGGCAGTTCCGGCGAAGTGCGGGAGGCGCTTGAAATGGCAACTCAGGAAGCGACCAATCCGGAACAGGAAGGCATCACTGATAAGTCGCTTCAGCAGCCGGCGAATATGCTGCGGGCCGCCATGCTGCGCCGGATGAAGCCGCTACAATCTCTGGACGCCCGGATTTTCCTGATGATCAATCATATGCCCCACACAAAAGTATCGAATAAACTCATCCAGGGAGCAACCAACTTTATGAATGGCGGTTGGGGTTGGGTTATTCTGTTGCTGGCGGCAAGTGCGGTAGACCGGCCACGGGGAATCAAGGCGCTGCATCAGGTAGTGCCACCGCTCTGGTTTGCGACGATGAGTGTTGAGTTTCCAATCAAGCACTACTTCCGCCGTCGTCGCCCATTTATTGATGTGGTTCAGGCGGTAGCTGTCGGGCGCAAACCGGGGGGCTACTCCTTCCCCTCCGGGCACTCGGCGGCCGCTTTCGCCGGAGCATGGCTGATGCGCCGCCACTACCCTGAGTTGACGCCCCTCTGGTACTCTGTAGCGACGCTGGTGGCTTTCTCGCGGATGTACCTTGGGGTTCACTATCCGGGTGATGTTGTCAGCGGCGCGCTGTCGGGAACGGTTATTGCCGAGGCGACGCGCTGGTTTATTGACCACGCGGACGAGACAGCGGAGACGCACCCGGCAACTCGCACGTTCCGCCGGATATTTAAGTAGGAGAAGTTAGTTGCACGTTGCACGTCGCATGTTCACATGTTTCGGACATGCGTTTCTCGACGGATCACCGGCGTTACGCGGTTGTCCATCCGGCGGTTGCGATGCGCCGGCGACGGTTGCTTTTGGTCTGGTCACACGCCCGGTGTGCATGCGCACCGCGTAACTCCTGTCATTCACACGAGGTACGCGGTTGCTCACCCAAAAGGAAATTTCGCCGCCGGCAGGACGGAACCGACCTTTCTTTTCCCCGAACATGTGGCTCAAGGAGCCACATGTTCGGGGAAAAGAAAAAAGAAGTACCATGCTGCCGCAGGCGAATCTGACTTCCATCTTGCCAAACGTGCAGTTTGAAGGCCCACCGCGTAACTCCTGTTATTCACAGGACTTACACGGTCACTGACCCGAAAGGACATGTCGTCTCCGGCAGGGCGGAAGATTCCATGCTTTTGCACAAAAAAGTTGCACGATGTGCAACTTTTTTGTGCAAAAGAACATCATGTACCACGCTGCCGCAGGCGAATCGGGCCGATCATCTAGACAACCGCCTGGTTGAGAACCAACCGCGTAAGTCCTGTTATTCAGGAGATGTTAGGCCTGTGTGCCAACATCTCCTGAAGACGAAGACCGCCTGGCCTCGGGTCACATTGCCGGAATTGCAGGCCCGCCACGTAAGCCGTGTGTCTTGAAAAACCGCCTGATGCGGTTTTTTCCGCTCTACCGCCGAACCGGAACCCCGATTTTCTGCCGATGTCTCCCCAATGCGCTCCCTCGATACGCTGCCGCCTGAATAATGCGGCGTGTCCCGAATATGGAATGACACAACTTGACATTGTCCGCCTTGAATGACTATCATGCAAAAAGGGACAGGCTTAGATTCCGGTTTATCCATACCGCCTTCCAACAGTTATGCCCGACTGTTGCGCCAAAAGTGGAGACGTTACTATATAATGTTGGACACCGACGACCAGAAAACAAATGAGCAGATCAAACCGGCTATTCTTATTGTCGATGATGATGTGAATGTCACCCGCTCGCTTGCACGTAGTCTGCGGGATCAGTTTGTTGTCTTCACGGCAAATTCCGCCGCCGAGGCGCTGGAGGTTATTGCGCGTGAAGATATCGCAGTTGTGCTGACCGACCAGCGCATGCCGGGGCTGACCGGCGTGGAACTGCTGGAACGCGCACAACATATTCGTCCGGATGCGGTCGGGATCATTATCTCGGGCTATACCGATATTGTTGCCCTGGTTGATGCAATCAACCTGGGCACTGTGCGGGGGTATGTTCCCAAGCCCTGGGATGTCTCGGAACTGCGCCATCGCCTGGATAATGCAGTGCGAACCTACCGGGCCGGCTTCCTCAACCGGGAGGTGCTACATAGTTCGGCGGAAGCGATCAGCCGGATGCAGGATGAGATTGCCGACCTTTACCGCGCGCTTGACATGGTCGCATCGGGGGAGGCGTCGCGCCTGTTCCTGGAAGAAGATCCACAGCGCGAGCGCGAACAACTCGCGGCAAGTGGCGCGCATCTGCATGACCGTATGCCGGAGGTATTCCAGCAGTTTCTGCTGCGATACGAGGAACTGCTTGATCTGGCGCTTGACCAGCGCGCTTTCAAGGTCGATCACCGCCTCTCGGATAAGCTGCGCGCACTGAGCAAGCGGCTGGGGCAACTGCGGGCCGGGCCGCGTGATCTGGTAGAGATCCATAGCACAGCCTTGAAGCAGAAGGTATCCGGAACAACGCCCAACCGCAAACAGGCTGCCGCCGAAGAGGGCCGCTTGATGCTCCTGGAGTTGATGGGCTATCTAACGACCTACTATCGGCTCCATCTGTTAGCCATCGAAAGTTCCGATAATAGCGCAGATAACAAAGGTTCAGATGACACATGAGTAGGCAACGTCCAATCCGGCTACGTCAAGGAGGCCGCCACCAGTGACCGAGCCGGTTTTGCTCTTCCAGCAGTCGCGCCTGGTGATGCTGACGCTCGATCTGGAGCAACGCTTTACCAGCCTGAACCCGGCCGCCGCGCACCTGTTTCGGCGTTCGGCAGAGGAGTTGCTTGGGCAGCCGTTTGCAACGGTGCTCGATCCCTTTAGCCAGGCCAAGGGGCAGTTGATGTTTGAGCGCACGCTGGCCGAAGGCGGGGTCGCGGATTGGGAACTGGATCATCTGCAGCCGGATGCGCCGCCGGTGCTGATTGGCTACACCACCGCGCTGCTGCAGCGTGAGTCGGGCGCGCTCCTGGGTGTATCCGCCGTCGGGCGCGATCTGACCCGCACGCTCGACCTGACGGCCCGACTGGTTGAAACCAACCAGCAGCTTGAAGGGGCACTGCTCCAGTTGGAGCGGGTCCATACCACACTCAAGGCTACCCAGACCCAGCTTGTGCAGTCGGAGAAGATGCGTGCGCTGGGGCAACTGGTGGCAGGGGTAGCGCACGAGATTAACACCCCCATCGCCTTTATCGGCAACAACCTGGCGCACCTCGCCGGACTGGAGCCCAAGCTGCGCCGGCTATTTGACGCCTACGCTCCCCTCAAGCGACTGGCCGATACCGCCCAGCGCGCCGCCATCGCCGATGCCGAAGCCGCCGCCGAACTTGAGTATCTCTGGGATGATCTGCATGATCTGGTTGTGGAGAGTCAACAGGGGGTTGAACGCATCAGCGATCTGGTGCAGTCGTTGCGTAACCTGGTCCGACTAGACGAAGCTGAGATGAAAGAGGCCAACATTAACGAGGGGTTGGCAAGCACGGTGCGGATTGTGCGCTCACTGAACAAGGAGCAGGTCGAAATAATCGAGCAGTACGCCGAACTGCCGCCGATTGTCTGCCGTCCCAGCGAACTCAACCAGGTTTTTCTCAACCTGCTGACGAATGCAGTCCAGGCCGTGACGGGGGAGGGACAGGTCCGGGTGTCCAGCGCCTGCCAGGACGATACGATTACCGTCACGGTGCGCGACACCGGGGTGGGTATGGCGGTGGAGATGTTGCCGCGCCTGGGTGAGCCCTTCTTTACTACCAAGCCCGCCGGGGTGGGCAGCGGGTTGGGCCTGGCCGTGAGCTTTGGGATTATCGAGCGCCACCATGGACGCCTCGATTTTACCAGCACCCCCGGCGCAGGCACAACCGCGACGGTGACACTGCCGGTGCAACAGTGAGGCTTCCGAGAACAAAGAGTCAAAAAACAAAGAACAAATGCATTCATCACACCGTTATTGGATGACCTGTTTGTTCTTTGTTCTTTGACTCTTTGTTCTTGGTTCTATGTTCTTTTACTCTTTATTCTAAGCTCAGAACAGCGCATTCGCCAGCTTGCGCCGGTACTCCTGCACCAGTGGATGCTCGTCGCCGAGGGTTTCAAACAGTGCCAGCAGCGCCTTGCGTGCGCCGTCGTCGTGGAATGCGCGGTTGCGCATCACAATCTGAATGAGTTGTTCCATTGCCTCGGCGTACTGCTCCTGCTGCGCCAGGGCAGCCGCCAACCGGTAGCGTGCCTCCAGGTCGTTCGGGTTGTCGGCGACACGCGACTGCAGGGTTGCCGGGTCGGTGTCGTCCGCGCCGGCAAAGAAGTCGGCCATGCCCAGCAGTCCCTGGGCGCGGGTGTAGAAGGGCGTGCCCGCCGGTACCGCGCGCAGCATCTCGGCTCCGGCGGGCGCATCCCCCGTTTCCAGCAGCATCCGCCCCAACCCAAACAGGCTGGCCGCGTGCTGCGGGTCGAGTTCCAGCGCGCGGCGGTAGTTGGCAATCGCCTGCTCCGGATCGTTGGCCTCCCACTTGGCGGCTTCCTCGGCCAGGCTATCGGCGGGCGCGGGGGCAATGCCCCGCAGCCAGGCGCGGATCTGATTTTCCGGCAGCGCGCCGGTGAACTCATCGACGACTTTGCCGTCGCGGAATGCCTTGACTGCCGGGATACCCTGCACCTGGAAGTTCATTGCCAACCGCTGGTTCTGATCAACATTGATTTTGGCAAGCACAAATGCGCCGTCGGCCTCGTTTGCCAGCCGCTCCAATGTCGGTCCCAGCGTACGGCATGGACCGCACCAGGGTGCCCAGAAATCGACGACGACCGGCACTTCCTGCGAACGCACCAGCACTTCCTCACCGAAGGTACGCTCGTCCACCTCAACGACTGCCGGGAAGTCCCCGCGCTGTAAGGGTGTTTGGGTTGTCATCATTTATCTCCCTTTTGATTTCGCTATTTTGCATTACGCAAACCACGAATGCTCACCGTTTCGGTCTTGTTTTTCGTGGCTCTTCGTATGGTGTGTGGTTGCCAGTGTACCAGAAAATGTCCAGGTTGTGTTGACGTGGTCTCAACTGGCTGGTATAACTGTGACATCAAAAATCACCGAAACTTTGAAGCACAGACGATTGATTCACAGGAGTTACGCGGTGAAGTTCATTCCAGCTTGGTATGAGACCCGAACGCCCGACTCGCCTGCGGCAGCGTGATACTTCTCTGATCTTTTTCACAAAATGTTGCACGGCATGCACCATTTTTGTGAAAAA
>CAKZQX010001121.1 GCA_937141995.1 uncultured Chloroflexaceae bacterium
CGGAAGGCGCGCCGCCCCTGGCAAAGACAATGATCGAGCCGCGCCGCTACAAATGGCTGGTGACACGCGATCTGGCGCAGGATATCTCAACCCTGGAGGTCGTCAAGGATGAGGGCGTCTCCCGATTTGAGGAGATTAACCTGGAGGTCTGGCGCAACACGGTCGAGTGGTACACCTACTGTAATGATCATTTCGACTCGGTACGGGGCGAAACGCGCAACATTCGTGGCTTTCGTCGGGGCGACTGGTCGGTCGAGATTGTCACCCGCACAGTGTTGACCTCAACCAGCACCCACTTCCACATTCATGCCGAACTGGATGCCTGGGAGGGCGACCGGCGGGTCTACTCGCGGAACTGGGACCGCGCAATTCCGCGCGATTTTCTTTGACAGATGGCACGCGTATTGCAGTAAAAGCAGCAGATCAGATAGTCGCATGGTGAAGGGAGCAAACCAATGCTGCTTACAGTCTATCGCAGCGGTGATACCTGGACGGCGAAGCGGGAAGATCAGCAAGTTGCCGTGACATTTCATGATGGACGTGACGTGGCTGCCGCCGCGCTGCTGCTCAATGCCACCGTCCGTACTGATGACCTGGCCGTGCGCGAAGCGTGTCATAGCCTGTCGGTCAGGCTAGAGGGCGATCCGACTATGGATTATGACCAACTGGGGACCTAGACTCAGGACTTACGCCGTTGCTCACCCAAACCGTACCATGCTGCCGCAGGCGAAGCCGGCTTTCAGCGGGTGAAACGTCCGGTTTGCATATCAACCGCGTAAGTCCTGAGCCGCTGAAACCAGAGTGGGGTGCCACAGGTGTCGCCCCACTCTGAGATCCTACCGTAATCCCTCATCCCGCAAACACGTATCAAGCCAGGCCGCATCTTCAGGGTTCAGTTCCGGCCCGGGCGGATCGCTGTGGTAGTCGCAACGTAGCGTGTAGGCGCCCTGCTCATAGACCTGTGCAAGCGCGGCAGCAAGATCGACCGTTACATCCTGATCTGGTATGCGCAGTGGAACCGGAACTATTGGTAACGCTGCCCGGAAGATCAGCGGCCAGATGGCGACGGTGGGCCGTTCCTCAACTCGGCTCAGAAAGACAAAGTAAGGCGCATCCGGTAGGGGCGTCTCAAGCGGCCGGCGCACACCGCGTCGTAGCAGATCCAGCTCCAGCAGATGTACATCGGAGCGCAGGAGATCGCGGCGCTTACGCGCATATGCCTCGAAGCTCTCGCTACCGGGCCGTTTGTTTGCCGGAGAGAGGATCTCGATCACGGTGACGAGGTTCTGGCTGCCGACAGCGCGAATCTCGATCCGTTGCGTCCGGGCGGGTACCTCTCGTTCGGCAACGGCAGTCACACCCAGGATTGGTGCTGGAACAGCGGCCCCTCCCGCTGCCGGATGTACCGTTGCGCCTGACTGGAGCACGGCCACATCCGGCTTGATGGCGGTCGGTATGCTGATAGTAACATCTTCATATGTGACGTAGGGCGTCAGCACAGCCACATAGCGCGGTACAAGCTGGGGTTGGAGTTGCGCCCGCAGTTCCGTGGCAAGATTAGCGTGAACATCTTCCCATACTTCTGCCGCTTCGAGAAACGGGTCCATGCCGGGGAATGGTGATGGCATACCAGATTGGCCTTTCCAGCACTGCGGACGCACAACAGCGCGTCCCTAACAGAACGATCTACCCGCAGAATTTCCTCCATCCTGGGCAATTTCGGGCTACTCCCCCAGCGCCCGCTCGAACACCGGTTCTGCCTCGGGTTCTTCAACTGTTGTCACCGTGGCCGTTGCTGAGACACCCAGCACCCGCGCCAGACTGCCGGTCAGCAACTCAAACTGGGTAAGTGTTTCCTGCTGCGCGCTGTTGAGTGTACCCGCGTCCCGCAACTGCTGCGTGAGACTCAGCAGATAGCCCACCGGCTGCCGGAGCCGCTGCACCGCCTGCTCCAGATTGCGGGTGTACGCATCTGCCTGCGTCTGGCTCTGGTTTAGCTCCATGTTCTGCTCAATCACCGCAGCCAGCATGCGCGCCAACGTCTGCACCGTGCGCGTGTCTTCCTCGTTCCACTGGTTGGCCTCGGCTCCACCTACCGCGATAACGCCATACTTGTCCCGCCGCCCGATAATCGGCGCGGCGATCAGCGATACCGCCGCCGGCAGAAGGGTATCTTGTTCCCGCTGCCGGCGGGTGTCGGGCACCAGTATGGCGCGGCCCTGATTAATCGCCTGGCCGCTCGCCCCCTCACCCGGATAGAGCGTCTGGTGGCCGCCGGCGCCGTCGCCCTCAACTGCCCCCGTCGCGTAGCCCCC
>CAKZQX010001122.1 GCA_937141995.1 uncultured Chloroflexaceae bacterium
TGGTGCCGGCGGTGGACGTCATGCGTCAGGTCTGGCTCCAGCAGTTCGTCACGGTGGACGGAGACCTCCGGTTCCGGGCCGCCACCGCGTTACCGCCCACGGCCCACCAGATCGTCTCGCCCGATGACCCGGAGGCCCGCTGGAGTACGAAACGGACAACGCACGGGACGGGCTACAACGTGCAGCTGACCGAAACGTGTGATGATAGTGGTCCCCACCGTATCACCCATGGGGCGACGACGCCCGCGACCACGCAGGACGTGGATCTGACGGCCACCATCCATGCCGACCTGGCCCAGCGCGATCTCCTGCTGGCCGAGCAGCTGGTGGATGCCGCGTCTATGGCCTCGGAGGTCGTCGTGACGAGCCGGACCACCCATCAGGTGGATCTCGTCGGCCCGGTACCGGCAGATACGAGTTGGCACGCGCGGGCGCAAACCGGGTACGACGTTGCCTGTTTTCGTGTGGACTGGGAGGCGTGCCGCGTGACGTGCCCCGAGGGGCAGATCAGCACGGTCTGGCGACCGGGGAAAACGGATCGCGATCAACCTATCATCACGGTGGCGTTCGACCCGGACGCATGTGCCGCCTGTCCGGCGCGCGCCCGCTGCACCAACGCCGCGGAACGTCCCCGAATCCTAAAACTACGCCCCCAGGCCCAGCACGAAACCGTGCAAGCCGTGCGCCAGGCGCAGTCCACGGATGCGTTCAACCAGCGTTATGCAAACCGGGCAGGGATTGAAGGGACGATCGCCCAGGGCACGGGGCGCTTTCGGTTGCGGCGCATGCCCTATCGGGGCCAGGCGAAGACCCACCTGCATCATATCCTCGTCGCAAGTGCGATCAACTATGAATGTATTGGCCGCATTCTCTCGTTGTGTGGAAACGCCTTTGCATATGGGATCCTCGAAAGCGGAAGCCACAAGTGCTCCTCATCCGTCCGTGAGAAGGTAGTTGGACTCATTCTGATAAAGCAATCATCCTTCAATTGAAGCATATTTTGGAGCTTTACATGCAAATCATTGTATTCCTCTCTGGAATAGTCATTTTGTTCTTCTGCATGTTCTTGATTGGATTGGCAATCCTCATTGTCATAACGCCACAACGTGCTGAGCGGTTCCTGAATTTGTATGCGAGTTCAGCGCGCGCACATTATACCGAACAAAGTGCGCGCTTCATTATTGGTGTGGCGATAGTTGTCTTTGCTCCATTCATGTGGTACTCAACCCTCATCAATCTGCTTGGCTGGATCCTCATTGTTACGAGTATCGGTTTATTCCTGATCCCTTGGCAATGGCATCACAAGTTTGGAGCATGGGCTATTCCGCTAACGCTGCGCTATATGAAATGTTACGCGCTTGGCTCGTTCTTGCTTGGTATAGCTATTCTCTATAGTTTATCCAAAGTTCTCGAAGTATAAACAAAATCGAGAAGAAAATCTGATCAATGAAACCGTTTACCACCGAAGAACAACATCGTAATGCAATAAATCGTATTGCTCAACCCGTGCGGCGCTATTGCATAATTCGAAAACGGATGTGGTAGCTTTCGGTATCAGAAAGCTTTAAAATTCATTTCGCATGGATTGATAGCCGCTATAATGGTAGATATCGCTTTTGGCTTTCAGACGCTTTAAACGAGGGTTTAAGAGGTGCTTATGCAACAACGCAACACCAACCCGCGTCGCCCAACAGCGCCTTGTACACGGACGCCGCTGGTGCGGCCCTGACCTGGGCACGACTTTTTCAGGTCGTCTTATGCCATCGGAAGGCGGCGATCCTGACGCCTGCCAGCGGTGCCGGTGAAGGCGGGCGTTGGGTGGCATAAAAGATCTTGCTCTTTACAAGCCGTGTTATACTTTCGCTTGTAATCAACGAATAACAAGCAAAGTACAGATGTTAGAAAAAGAGGATTTAAATAGAAAAGACTGATCTTGTTATACATACACTTATTGCTGAACTAGAAAAGCCGGCACCAGTAGATCCAAAAATAGTACAACGTTTTGTTGAAATAGGTGCGCCAAGTGTCCACTCTCTCATAGTCGCCCTAAAACGAGAATGTACATGGATGAATGCCGCTGAAGTTCTATCTCATATGGGTGAAATTGCTGTAATGCCACTAGTACTCCATCCATCGTCAGTTGATGGGTTGTCCAACATCGGGTAACCTTGGGGTGATGCACGTTTCCTTGCTTCGACAAGGAGCCCAACCATGAACAAGAACTATCGCGTGACGTTGACTGATGACGAACGCAGCCAACTCCAGACGCTGATCACGACTGGGAAAACCGCCGCCCAGACCCAGACCCATGCCCGCATGCTGCTCAAGGCTCACCAAAGCGCCGCAGGGCCGAGTTGGTCCGACCAGGACATCAGCAACGCACTGGAGGTCAGCATTCCCACTATCGAGCGCGTCCGGCGGACCCTGGTCCTGGAGGGCTTGGAAGCCGCCCTCCAGGACCAGGGTCCGCCACGTCCCCCCGTCGGCGCACATTGGATGGCGCACAGGAAGCGCATCTCGTGGCGCTGGTGTGCAGTCCGCCACCGACCGGCTACGATCGCTGGACCTTGCGCTTGTTGGCCGATCACATGGTCGAACTCAAGCATGTCGACTCGATCGCCAACGAAACCATCCGGCAAACGTTAAAAAAAACGAACTTCAGCCTTGGTTGAACAAAGAATGGTGCATTCCGCCCAAAGCCAATGCGCCATGTGTGGCCCAGATGGAAGACGTACGTGATGGCTCTACCCGACCGTTTGATGAGAAACGGCCGCAGGTCTGCTTTGATGAGAGCAGTAAGCAACAGATCAGTGAGATACACGTTCCGTTACCATTGGAACCAGGACAACCGCAACGGTATGACACCGAATATGAGCGCAATGGTGTGAGTAACCTGTTCATGTTCTTTGCTCCCTTGCTGAACTGGCGGCATGTCAAAGGTACGGATCAGCGCACTGCGTGTGATTGGGCACAGTGTATGAAGGAGTTGGTTGATATCCATTTTCCTGAAGCCGAAAAGAGTGTCATTGTCGAAGATAATCTCAATACACACACGCCAGCGTCGTTCTATGCAGCATTCCCTCCCGAAGAGGCCAAACGAATCTGGGATCGTTTGGAATTCCATTATACGCCCAAGCACGGGAGTTGGTTGAACATGGCCGAGATTGAACTGCGTGTGTTAAGCCGCCAATGTCTGGATCGGCGCATTCCCGATCAATCGACCCTCAGCAGGGAAGTGGCCGCATGGGAACAGGATCGCAACGCACGTCAGGCCACCGTACAGTGGCGGTTTACGACGGCGGATGCACGCATAAAACTCAGCAAGTTGTATCCGACGATCGCCACCAGCGCTGGAGACCTGGCGGACGAACCCATCATATAAGGATGGATGGAGTACTACCACAGCATCCCGGATAAACCGGAGGGTGTTACCTGATGGTACACGCCCTTCTTCAGCAAAGATTCAGCCAGTTCACAGCCCCGCTTCAGCCCCACCCGCTATCCTGAACCTGTCGATAGAACACACCCTGAAACACCTGACAGGATGAAAGGAGCAAACCAGATGAAACGTATGGGTTCGATATCGTTGGTGACCTGGACGATGATCATAGGCGTGCTCGCGCTGCTGTTCGGGTTCGGAGCGTTGCGGTTCTGGAATACATCGGTAGCCATGCCGGCCCAGCAGGAAAGCAGCCCCCCGATCATCGTCCAGACTACGCCCACACCAGCCAGTACATCGGCAGCGATGCCAGTTCAGCAGGATAGGAGCCCCACGCTGGGGGATATCCAGACCACGCCCACACGGGCGGGGAACGACGGACGCGGCCTGGACGATGACGATGATTTCTCTGGCTTCATTGACAGCCGCCCCGAAGGCACCGCAGGCGAGTGGCTTATCAGCGGGCGCAGCTTCACCGCCACCACCGGCACGTCCCTCGACCCCGACGACGGCCCGTTGACGGTTGGCGCGTGTGTGTCGGTGGACTATGCAGGCAGCACCGCGCTCGACATCGAGAGCGAACCGGCGGACGATTGTGGCAGCAATGCGTTGCCTGCCCCCGCTCTTGTGGCGGGCGACACTCGTAACGAG